>DYTM01000072.1 GCA_020725985.1 Methanomassiliicoccus sp. | reverse complement strand
AGCGCCTCCTCCAGCTTCCCCGTCTGGAAAAGGGACGCTCCCTTATTGATGAGCGCAGAGGGCATCCTGGGAGAGAGCTTGAGCGCAGCGTCGTACGCCTCGATCTCCCCCCTCAGGTCCCCCAGCCGGTTGAGAATGAGCCCCTGAATGTACCAGGTGAGGGGCTCGGTCGACCTGATCTCCAACGACTTCCTGCACGCCTCGAGCGCCTTCTCGTTCTCCCCCAGGGCCATGAGAGCAGCGGCCTTCCTCTGCCATGCGAGGAAAAGGTTCGGCTTGATCTCGAGGGCGTCGTCGAGCTGCTTCAGCGCGTCAGCGTAGCGACCGTGCTGGATGTCCGATTCGGCGGCCTCGAGGATGTCGTCCAACCGACCGATGCTCGGGAGGTACCTCGCTCCCTCGCTCTCGAGTATCCGGCGGTCGATGTCCTTCAGAAGCCGGTCCGCGATCCCGTACTTCCTCAGAAGAGCCAGAAGCTTCTGCCTGTCCGCAAAGGTGATCCTGTTGGATTCGGCGAAGTCGGCACACTCCTTGTCCATCTCCCCGAGGACGATCAACGCCGCCAGCCTTCCCTCCCGACTGGCCTTCTCCTTCACCCGCCTGAGCCCCGAGACCGAGGCATCCTCGGCCCGCCGGGAAACCATGACGAGGTACTTCCCCTCCCTTCCCTCTCCCTCTGCAAGGACGACATCGTCCGCGAGGGCGGCGGCTGTCACCTTGAGATTTATCTTCTCCAGCAACTCGACTGCCAGCTCCTTGAATGCGTCGGGTCCGAGGTCCCGAATGGCTGCGATGATGCGGGCGTTCACGCTCTCGTCCAGCCTCTGCCCGAGATCGGTCATTCCTTCCCCCCTGCGACCCTGCGCACTCGGCGGATTCGATAGTCAACGGCCTCTGGAGGAATGTCCTCGAGAACCTGAAGGGCCTCGGTGTTCCTCCCCTCGTCTGCGAGTATCCAAGCCTTCCACATTCTGATGTCTGTCTTCTCCGAATCGGAGGTTTCGGATGAGAGCAGGCCATCAAGCGCCCTCAATGCCTCCTCGGTGTCTCCCTGGAAGTGAAGGAGGACGGCCCCGTTGACGAGGACGATGCGCTCAAGCGAGGGTGAATGGCTCCCCCTCTCGTAGAGCCTCCTGGCGGCATCCGCATGCGACTGCGCGAACGGCACCGAGGCGGAGCGCTCGATCGGGAGCCTCATCGCCTCCCTCACAAGAAGGGCTTCGACATTCCCCATCCTGGTGGATGCCCTCGCCCAGACCTCCCCTTCGAACTCAATCTCGCGCGCGCCCTGAAGCATGCTCCAGACTATGCCGCGCCGGGGAAGCCTCTCATCCCCCCGAAGCCTCAGACCGATTCCCAATCCGGCAAGGAACCTGTCCACGAAAACTGGCATCTGGTCCTTACTCTCGGAGGACATGATTTCCCTCAGCCTCAGGGCCGGCTCCATCCCTTTCGAGAAGTTCAGATCTCCGGTCGAGGCCGGTCCGATTCTAAGGCACACGCTGGCGACCTGGTTCAGCCTCACGTCCGCTGTCGGGTCCAGGGCGCTCGGAAGGAGGGACAGGGGATCCTCCATCCTGCCGAAACATCTCTCGCAGAGGAGGGCCCTTCCCTTGGTCTCCGCGCCGCACACTACGCATGCCAAGAAGACACCAGTGCGAGTATTGGTGGCGAATGGAATAAAACATTACCTAGAGGGATTTGGCCATATACACGCCGCTTCGCTCGTAGCCTATCGACTCATAGTACTGCCTCGCGCCGACCCCGCTCGTTACCAGGATTCTTCGACAGCCGGCGGCGCGGGCGATGTCTTCCGCCTGCGCCATGAGCTCCCGGCCGAAACCCCTATGCTGCCACGCATTGCCAGGCTTGCCGACCGGCACCATCTGTCCGAAGACCTTCAGCTCCCTCAGATGTGCTTCGCCGTTCTCCGGGGAGTCGTCGACGCGAAGCCTCGCATAGCCGACGAGCGCCCCCTTCTCCGGTAGCTCGAATGATATAAAGCTCTCCTCCCCGCCCGACGCCCGATACCTAAGGATCGAGAGCGTGGCCTCCTCGCTCCGGAATGACTCGATCCCGAGGAGCCCCACCTCCCTGCAGCGGATGCACCGGCATTTCTCTCCCGCCTTCATCATCCTCTCCCAGACGAGCTCCCTGAGATGTCCCTTGTCCACCCCGGCCTCGATGAGCGGGACGGGAATGTCCCTCTGGATCCTCTGAATCCGGACGTAGGGCGGAACGATCTTCTTCATTTCGGAGACCACGCCCACCGCCTCATCGGTCGAATATGGAGTGTACCTCCCTTCTTCCCACAGCTTGTGAATGGCGGTCCCTTCAATCACCAGCGTAGGGTAGATCTTGAGCATGTCGGGACGGAACCTCTCGTCGTCGAACATCGTCCTGAACGATTCGATGTCCCTCTCCGGAGAGGAACCAGGAAGCCCGGGCATCAGGTGGTAGCAGACCTTGAGGCCGAGCTGCTTGGCCGTCCGGGTCGCCTCCGCCACCTCCGCCACCCCGTGACCGCGGTTCACCCCGCGGAGTATGTCGTCGTTCAGGATCTGGACCCCCAGCTCAACCCTCGTCGCCCCGAGGCCCATCGAGAACTCGGCGGTCTTACGGTCGAACGCGTCCGGACGGGTCTCGACTGTCATACCGATACATCTGTGCTCAGCCTTCTCGTTCGATACCTGCGCTTCCTCGAGCGTCTCGCTCGATTCACCGTTGAGAGCGTCCAGGCATTTATGGACGAATGATATCTGATAGTCCTCCGTGCGGCGGGTGAAAGTCCCTCCCATGATGATCAGATCAACCTTGTCCGTCGGGTGACCGATCGCCTCGAGCTGACGCAGGCGGCTCGAAACCTGCCTGAACGGATCAAACTCGTTCGTCGCAGCCCTGCGGGCCGCGGGTTCCTTGCCAGTATAGGACTGCGGGGACCCTGATTCGACCCCGCCGGGACAGTACGAACACTTCCCGTGGGGACAGGGGGCGGGAGAGGTCATGACGGCGACGACCGACACCCCGCTCAAAGTCCGGACCGGCTTCCTGCGGAGCACCCTCTCCACTATCGGAAGTTCCTCCTCGTCGGCCGCGGCGAGTGTCTCAGAATTCGGCGGCACGCTTCCAAGACCGTATACCCGGCAGAGCTCTATCTTCTTGGCTTGGAGAGTCTTCCGATCGGTTATCGTCCCGTCCATTATGAGCTGAATCAGACGCTCGTGGTAGCCCACGGAATCACGATACGGCCGTTGGATAAAAAGGATACGCCTCAGAAGCCAAGAGACAGCGTTCCGGCGCGCAATCCCTCAGCCGAAGTAGACGCCCCTCTCTTCCTTTCTTTCCTCCTTCTCCTCTTCCTTCATGTGAATGAGGTCGAGGGAAAGAACCGCGACGCAGGGGATCATCCTGATCCGACCGGCGTCCTCGCCGTGGGAGGCATCCAGCTCGATGCTAATCGCCGAGTCGTGGCCGAAGGCGACATAGCCCCTGAACTCCCCAACCGTCACGATCGGGTGCTCCTCGTCCCCTCTGCTCACGATCCTGCATTTCGATCCTTTGGTGAGGTTGGGCTCGATCTCCTTCTCCGGCATTCACTTCTCCTCCTCGATGAGTTTCTGGAGGTGCTCCACCGTCTTGCGGTAGTTGTCCATCGCCATCTCCACGTTCGCCTCGGTGAAGCTCCACGCCTTCCCCAGATCCCCGTATCTGATCCTGTACCCCTTCTTCGTTTGGCCGTCCCGCTTTGCCTCCACCTCCTCCACCAGGTCGAAGCCTTTCAGCTTGTTCAGATGCCTGTAGACGGTCGGCTTGGTCGTTTTGAGTTGGACTGCGAGCTCCTCGACCAGCCACACCCGTCTCGTATTCCTCAGGAAGCAGTCGAGGAAGAGCCTGTAGGGAATCCCTTCTTTGGAGGGTGATCCCTTCTTCCTGGGCTCGAAGTTCTCGGGCAGGTACCCGATCTGCTTGAGGAACTGCAGGGCGACATCATCCACGTGCTCGAGGGGGGTGAGTGGGGTGTTGCTTACGACGTTTAGCTGGAACATGATATCGTCATCGTTGATGCGAATAAAGTCTAATAATTCTTTTCTTTCGGCCCGAGCTTCTTTTTGTGCCGGCAGAGCGACGCGGCGCCCTTCATAGCAATCAGGTAAGATCACCAGAAAACGAAGGAATTGACACAATCGTTTATGCCACCCATATGTATAAGATTCGCCTGATATGCGTACAATTAGGATAGCATACTCCTGATTGGGGGAAACCCATTAATAGGGTCGTTAAGATTTTCAGGAGCGGTGATTTCCTTGAAGTCAACAACCGCGATAGCCGCTGTCATCATAGCAGTGATCGCAGTACTGGCTGTGGTCGCCGTGGCGGTCTGGAAGCCTGCTCCCTCGGAGGAGAAGGTCATATACTGGAGCGCCATCGCTCCCGTCAACCAGAAGGCCGCGATCGAAGCCGGAACTGTAGACGGGGGAGTGAGCTGGGAGCCATACGCCTCGGACTCACTTGTCGCTGGAACGGCAAATGCCATCAAATGGTCTGACGAAATATGGCCCCATCATCCGTGCTGCGTTATCGCCGTGACGAAGGCTTATGCAGATCAGCCCGAAGTCCGCGAGAATGATCTCATCGCAAGAGTGGTAAGGGCTCACATCGATGCTACGAACTGGATAGTTGAGACTATCGAGGAAGGGGGCGACAACTACTCGGCCCTCCTTGCCATGGGGGCTGAGTTCAGCAACAGAACCAACGCAGTTGTCGAGTCGGCGATAGGTCACATTGAGTTCGGCTACTCAATTGGCAGCGATACGAAGGCGTGGTTCGCGAACTACACGAGCATGTTCGCCGACCTCGGACAGATAACGACGCTCGGAGAGTATGCCAACGTGACTGCCTTCGTGGACGGGATCGTGAACACGACCTACCTCGATGAAGCAATGACGGTCGAACCGAGCGACACAACACTCGGAACGGTGCGCCTCGGCTTCTTGCTGGGAGACTTGCATCAGTTCGCCCGGGTGGTAGCCATGGAGGAGAGCCTCTGGGGCGGGGAGACGCTGTTCGAGAAGTACGGAGTCGAGATCGCTTCCCCCGCGCCCTACGGAAACGGCGCCTTCCTGATGGACGGGTTCGGCAGGGGTGAGATCGACGTAGGGTACCTGGGGGCTCCGCCAGCGATTCTGAAGCGGATCAACGCGAACATTCAGATAGAGATCGTCTCACTGGCCAATAGCGAGGGATCCGCGATCATCGCCGGAGGCGACATAACCACCTTCGACGGTCTGAACGGAAAGACCGTCGCCACCCCTGGTCCAGGGTCGATACAGCATCTCCTTCTGATGTTCTACGCCAACGAGCAGGGCTACAAGTTCAAGCTGAAGGGTACGTAGAACATCTCCAAACCTTTTTCTTCATTTATCCTATTGGGTGACAGGATGAGCTCCCTCGGAACCAGGGCAAGGAAGCTGTTCTTGGCGGCATTCGAGCCCGAGAACCTCAAGATCCTCCTGATGACGGTCGCGTCACTGATCGGATTCGTGGTGGTCTGGTGGCTTCTGGCCCAGTGGCTCGGTCTGAGCTACCTTCCGGGTCCGGATCTGGTCTTCACCGCCTTCGTTGGCTCCTTCACTACAGTGGACGCCTCCCTCGGCACGAACATGCTTGGCAACATCGCCGCCAGCCTGCAGAGGTTCTTGTTGGGATTTGGACTGGCATTCGGGGTGGCAGTGCCTTTGGGCCTGGTCATGGGTTTCCTGAGGGTAGCGGACAGGATCGCCAAGCCGATCGTCGAGATATTCCGTCCGATCCCCCCGATCGCGTGGGTCCCGGTCTTCCTTCTCATTTTTCAGCTCTTCTGGGGCCCCGTCATGGTCATCTTCATCGGCGTCTTCTTTCCCCTGCTCTCGAATGTCATCTTCGGGGTGAAGTCTGTCGACCCCACCCTGATCGATGCCGCAAAGACCCTGGGGGCTGACCGGCTGCGGCTTTTCGGTAAGGTGATCTTCCCATACACGGTCCCATTTCTCATGACCGGAATCACAATCGGCCTCGGCATAGGATGGATGTGCATAGTCGCGGCCGAGATGATCGGGGCGGTAGGTGGAGGCGTGGGTTACTACATCTACTACATGTCAATGATCGGGAGATTCGAGTATATGTATGCCGGCATGGCGGTCATCGCCATCCTCGGCATCCTCACCGTTGGTCTCAGCAGGTATGTGGAACGGGTCCTGTCGAGAAGGATGGGAATGAAATGACCCTAACCATTGAGAACCTGACGAAGAACTTCCCGAAGGACGAGGAGGAGCTGGTGGCTATAAGCGACTTCTCGTTTGAGGTGAAGGACCATGAGTTTGTGTGCGTCCTCGGTCCGTCGGGATGCGGGAAGACGACGCTCCTCAGAATCGTCGCAGGTCTGGAGACGAAGACCTCTGGCTCGGTGAGAATCGACGGGTCTGAGGTGACGGGGCCGGGTTCGGACAGGGGCATGGTATTCCAGGAGTTCGCCCTGTTTCCGTGGAGGACAGTGAGACGGAACGTTGAATTCGGACTCGAGATCAGGAAGATACCGAAGGAGGAGAGGAGGGTCGCCTCAGACAAATACATCCGACTTGTCGGCCTGGACGGTTTCGAGAATTCCCATCCCTTCGAGCTTTCTGGAGGAATGAAGCAGAGGGTGGGGATCGCAAGAGCGCTCGCCAACGAGCCCAAGGTGCTGTTGATGGACGAGCCCTTCGGCGCGTTGGATGCTCAGACGAGGAACATGATGCAGAAAGAGTTGCTGCGCATTTGGGAGGAGACGAAGAAGACCATTCTTTTCATCACCCACTCGGTCGATGAGGCCGTATTCCTGGCGGACAGGATTGTGGTGATGACTGCCCGGCCCGGCACGCTGAAGGAGATATTCGATATCACGTGGGAAAGGCCGAGGGACAGGGCGAGGGTTGAATTCGCCAGCCTGAGGAAGAAGATATTGCAGGAGCTT
>DYTM01000071.1:1235-7009 GCA_020725985.1 Methanomassiliicoccus sp. | reverse complement strand
GATGATGACCTTCTCCCCGCCATGACGAAGGAATTGGATTGCGGCCTCGATCTTCGGCCCCATGCTTCCCGGAGGGAAATGCCCCTCGTCGTTGAAAACCTCGATGTCCCTGACTGTCACCTTGTCAAGGGGAGCGGCACGGTCGGTATCGTAGTTGAGGTACACGCGGTCCACATCCGTGAGAAGGATAAGAAGCTTCTCCTGTATGTCACAGGCGAGCACGCAAGCCGCCAGGTCCTTATCCACAACCGCTTCCACTCCCTCATATCCCGCCCCCTTCTGGATGACCGGGATCCCGCCGCCGCCTGCCGCGACCACCACCTCTGCCTGCCCTTCCCCTCCGAAGACGAGCCTCCTGATGGCGCTCTCCTCCACGATTGCCACTGGCCTTGGGGAGGGGACGACTCTCCTGTAGCCGCCCCTCTTGAGATCTTCAACTAGAGTCCAGTGCCTGAGCTTCCCGAGCTCGGCCGCCTCCTCCTCGGTGTAGTATGGGCCGATCGGCTTGGTGGGGTTCTCGAATGCGGGGTCGTCCGGGTCCACAAGGACGCGGGTCAGGACGCAGGTGACCACCTTATCCATTCCCTCCTTCCGTATCGCCTCAGTAAGGGCCTGTTGAATCATGAACCCCAGCTCCCCCTGCGACTCGGCGACGCAGACGTCCAGCGGCATGGCGGGGATGTCCGTCCTGCAGAGCTCGTTCTGGAGAAGGATGTTGCCGACCTGAGGGCCGTTCCCATGCGTCAGGACCATGTCGTATCCGTTCTTGATCATCCTGGCGAGGTGAGTGCATGTCCTCCGCAGGTTGGCCATCTGGTTCTCGAGTGTGGCCTCCTCGCCTGCCCTCAGAATGGCGTTCCCACCGATGGCGACCACCGCAGTCTTCATTCGATCTTGACACCTGGACCCTTTGCATCCCTGTCAGTAGTATATAACTCTTCTCGAAATGGCATGTCGGCCAATCCCCTCCCACGAAGTGGCGAGGGATGAAAACATTTAATCGTGCTTCTGCTATCAGGGGGTGATGCCTTTTCCCGAGGACCTCAAGAAGCGCTTCGATGAGTTCAGGAAGAAAAAGTACGCGATATGGATCGGTCTGGCACTGACCACCGTCATCTGTATAGTCCTCCTGACGACGCTCCTCGCTTACTTCTGCTTCATGGCTTTGGCGGTCGCTCTTCTCGCCTATGGAATTCCCTATTACTTCGGCTTGAAGAGCAAGAAGAAACTCGCGATTTTCGGATTGGTCCTCTTTCTGATATTGGGAGTCGCTCTGGGGACTTCTAGCTACCTCCGTTGGGATGGGTACCAGGGGAATATGGTCTCCTCTGAGGACAATGTCCTGGTGAACGGCACGGTGACGCCGTACAGAGGGACTTCCCTCACGACCTATCAGTTCTCAGTCACAGTGGTTGGAGGAACGAATTCGAGTCAAGTCAGAGTCAACATCTCTGATCTGATGAGTACGTTGCCGTCGCAGAATCTGTCCATGACTCCACAGTCACCTGTTTCCGGCGGATATCGCTTTGTGGCAAACACCACGGTGTGGGAAGGGTTCTTCGCCTACAGGTTTCTGATGAACAACGGCACCTGGACGGCCACCTCCTACGAATACGGCCCTCTGAGCATGGAGACGGGTCGATTCTTTACGCAGCTACTCTCCTCGGGAATCATGGGGGTGTTCCTCAACATAGCAATCCTGTTCTTCCTGTTCCTCGTCCTCTCGTGGTGGATGGAGGCTTTCAGGGCTCGAAAGGACAGGGTTCAGAAGGAGGCGGCTGGAAAGAAAGCGAAGAAGGGCGAGGCCGCCGAACAAGTCAAGGGAGGGCCTGCGAAGCCTGGTAAGGGCAAGACCGTCGAGAAGCTCGTCTGCTCTGAATGCGGCGCCGAGGTCCCGACGGATGCAAAGAAATGTCCCCAGTGCGGAGAGCCGTTCGAGGAGGAAGGGGGCGAGTCCATTTGCACCGAGTGCGGAGCGAAGGTCAAGGAGACTGACGCGAAGTGCTGGAACTGCGGAAAGGAGTTCAAGACCAAGTAGTTACGGATCGCTCTGGGCAAGGTTTATTTACGCCGGTGGAAATATCGCCACCGGGATGCACCTGGGTTGCATTAGTTAGGGCTTTGGGATGTTAGCATGGCCTCTATAGCGGATCAGTTAGCAAAGAAGCAGAAGGAGATATCCGTCTCGGAGTTCTTCGAAAGGAATCGGCAGATCCTTGGATTCGACTCGCTTCAGAAATCGCTCATCATGGGGGTGAAGGAGGCGGTGGACAACTCCCTCGACGCGTGCGAGGAGGCCTCTATCCTTCCCGAGATCGCCGTAGGCATCGAGAAGGTTGACCAGAACGAGTTCAAGGTGACGGTCGAGGACAACGGTCCTGGGATCGTCCCCAAGGTGGTACCGAACGTTTTCGGGAAGCTGCTCTACGGCTCGCGATTCCACTCGCTCAGACAGTCAAGGGGGCAGCAGGGAATCGGCATATCCGCGACCGTGATGTACGGCCAGATAACGACCGGCAAGCCCGCGACCATTGTCTCGAAAACGGAGAAGAACGGTGCGGCGTCAAAGATGGAGATCAAGGTCAACACGAAGAAGAACGAGCCTGACATCCTCGGCAAGGAGTTCATCATCTGGGACGAGAGGGAACATGGGACAAGGATAGAGTTCTACATGACTGGTCGATACGTGACCGGGAAGCAGTCCGTTCTCGAGTACCTGAGGCAGACGGCGATCGTCAATCCCCACTCGAGCGTGACATTCACCGACCCAGACGGGAAGAGATACATCTTCAAGAGGGCGACTGACGCGCTTCCCCCCTGCACGAAGGAGATCCGCCCCCACCCGCAAGGAATCGAGCTCGGCACCTTGATGAACATGGCCAAACTGACCTCGAACGATCGGTTGTCGAAGTTTCTGAGGAACGATTTCAACAGGATCAGCGAGCGGGTTGCCAAGGAAATATGTGAAAAGGCATGGCTCAACGAGGACCAGAAGCCTCAAGACATGACGCTGGACCAGTTCAAGCAGCTCCTGATGGCCTTGTCCTCGGTCAGGATCATGGCCCCCCAGACCGACTGCCTCTCCCCGATCGGGGAGACGCTCATCCGGAAGGGACTGAAGAACGTCCTTGAGGACCTCAAACCGGAATTCTACGCTCCTCCGGTCACAAGGCAGCCCTCGGTCTACTCCGGCAATCCTTTTCGGGGGGAATCTGCCGGGCGATCAACCTGTCACGATCCTCCGCTTCGCGAACAGGGTCCCCCTCCTCTACCAGCAGGGCGCCTGCGTCATCACGAAGGCGATCGAGGGCATGGACTGGAGGCGGTATGGCCTCGAGCAGAGGGGGGGCGAGGGCGTTCCGTTTGGCCCTGCGATCATCCTCGTTCACGTTGCCTCCACCAAGATCCCCTTCACTTCGGAGGCGAAGGAGGCCATCGCAAACATCCCGGAGATGCAGGAGGAGATCCAGCTCGCTCTCAAGGCCTGCGGGCGGAAGCTCAAGACTCACCTGAACAAGAGGGAGACGAAGGGAAAGACGAAGGCGAAGTTCGAGATCGTCCGGGAGATACTTCCGCTCATCGCGGAGAAGTCGGCGAAGATCGTTGGAAAGGATGTCCCATCGCTGACCGGTACAATCACCAAGATCATGAACGTCGTCTGGATAGACGACTCAATCACGTTCGAGAAGGACAGGTATAAGGTCAAGGTGAAGGTGTACAACTACACCCCCAAATCGCAGAGCTTCAACCTGCACGCGCTCGTCCCCGAGGGGGCGCTGGACGAGAAGGCAACCGTTCCAAGGCCGTCGGAGATCAAGGAGGGGGGCAAGGTGAGCTGGGAGCTCAAGCGGATTCCCTCGACCGGGGATGTCGAGGTCTCCTTTGACCTGACCGGATTGGACGCCGAGAGCTACGACGAGAACGAGCTCTATGCGAGTGGTATCAATCCGGTGAGCATCATCGGCGCCGACCCGCTTCCAGGTGACTGGGATTTAGAGAGGATTAGGGTTGAGGAGGTCGAGGCGCCAGCCGAGGAAGAGGCGGAGGAGGAAGAGGTCGACTACGACGAACAGGGGGAGGTCCTGAATGACGAACAGTGAGCGGAACGCTGAGGCGGTCGACAGGCTATACGAGATCGCCAACTCGATCTACGACCAGATCAGCTCAGGCAAAATCCCGAAGATGGTCATCCCGTTGCGGACGAAGGGCAACATCAGGTTCGACCCCAAGCTGGCTGTGTGGAAGTACGGCAAGGCCATGGGTGCACGGACGGCGAAGAAGACAAAGGGCGCTCAGATGCTGCTTCGTACGATGTTCATCCTCGAGTTCATCGAGGACATGATCGCCCGCAGCAAGTCGTCCACGCTGAGGGAGATGTACTACATCTCAGAGGGTTGGGGAAAGGGCAAATTCTCCTCCCAGGATGAGTCGAACATGCTGGCCGAGGACCTCGAGATCGTGGCAAGGTGCATGAGGGAAGACTTCAAGCTCAGGCCCGAGGAGAACGGGGCGAGCATCATCGGAGATCTGACAATCACCGAGGTCGACAGGAAGGGAAGGAAGAAGAGGATCAACTGCAGGGACGACGTTGGGGATTCGGGATATGGCATTCCGTACAACGTGGAAAGAGAGAAGCTGGAGATTCTCGAGACCGGCGCCAAGTTCATCATCGCGATCGAGACGGGCGGTATGTTCGACCGACTGATGGAGAACGGGTTCGACGAGGAGTTCGGCGCCCTGCTGGTCCATCTCAAGGGCCAGCCGGCGCGAAGCACGAGGCGGTTCGTCAAGCGCCTCAACGAGGAGATGAAACTGCCCGTCGTCGTCTTCACCGACGGCGACCCGTGGTCCTTCAGGATATTCGCGTCCGTCGCGTACGGCGCCATTAAGACAGCTCACATCTCCGAGTACCTTGCGACGCCCACGGCGGAGTTCATTGGCATCACCGCCTCGGACATCGTCAATTACGAGCTCCCGACGGACAAGCTGACGGACATGGACGTCAGGGCGCTCAACGCCGAGCTGAGGGACCCGAGGTTCAACGACGACTTCTGGAGGGGGGAGATCGAGACGATGCTGCAGCTGGGGAAGAAGGCGGAACAGCAGGCCCTCGCCAAGTACGGCCTCGACTATGTCACCGACACCTACCTGCCAGAGAAGCTCGGAGAGATCGGCATGGGGTGAGGGAAGAACGTATCGCCCGGCCTGAATGAACGGCGGTCAGCGGGCCTTGGAGGCCTGCTCTATCCTGCCGATGACGAAGTCCTTGCTGAGCGTCGAGAGGAAATGACCGAGGCGCGGGCCGGACTGCCTGTCGATGAATATCTGGTACAGCCCCTGGAAGGCCTTGCCCGCAGTCATGCCGCTCGTCTTGGCGCACCCGTAGACCGCGTCGTGGATCGCATCCCCCTGCCAGTCGATGCCCCTCAATCCCGCGAGGAGGCAGTTCAGGAAAGCGATCTCCTGCTCGCTCAACTTCACCTCCGGCATCTCGGTGGCGAGCGAGAACCTCACCTCATCCGGGGCGAAGTTATCGAGCCAGTACCGGACGCACTGGACTCGCTCCCAGAGGGATTCCATATCGGTCTGGGAAATCTCCGTGATCTTCTCCGTTCTCTTCAAAACGTCGACCACCCCGTCGAATGTCGGAGCGATCTGAACGATGCTCACCAGATGCCTGTACGGGACCTGCATTGGCATATGTTGTCTCGGGAACATCGGCTGGCCGAGCTCGTAGGCACGGAGGAGATCCACCTCCTTCTCGTCCGCACCTC
>DYTM01000071.1:0-1225 GCA_020725985.1 Methanomassiliicoccus sp. | reverse complement strand
TCCCTTATAGTAGAGTCGCTCGACCCGGTCGTATTCGTCGACGACGTCGAGGACGCCGAGTCCTGGGTCGTAGTCGATGTGCCGATCCGGATTGTACCGAAGCATGCTGTAGTTCAGGACAGGGGCTGGGGTGATCTTGAGCGCATCCACCCCGGTGACGACGCTGCCGGACGACTTGTGCATCTGCCCCTTCCCCTTGAGCTGGATGAACTCATAGGGAATTGGATAGGGAGGCTCAATCCCGAAGATCTCCCTCGCAAACCTGACTCCTGTGTCATATGAGCCTCCGGCGGCGGCGTGGTCCTTTCCGAAGGGCTCGCAGGTGACCCCGAAGACCTTCCACTTCGCGGCCCACTCGATCCTCCACGGAAGCTTCCCATCGTCCTTCCTGATGTCGGCTCTTCCTTCGCAGCCGCACGGGCAGGTGTACACGACGAAAGGAAATTCATAGGAGTGAATGCTCACGTCAGCAAACCTCCCGCAGGAGGGACACCGAGGGTTGTACGGGAAGAAATCATTCTGGACTTCCCTTCCGGTGACCTCCCTCAAGATCTGAATGACCTTCTCCTTCTCCCTGATGACGGTATCGATGGCGTCGGCAAGCCTGCCTGCAGAATAGAGCTCGTGCGTCCAGTGGATCTCAGGCTTCACGCCGAGCTCGCCTATCGCGTCGAGGAAAGGCTGGATGAAATGGTGCGCGTAGTTCTTGTGTCCTGAACACGGACAGGGGATGGCGCTGAGGGGCCGGCCCACCTCCTCCTCGTATGTCTCTGGAAGAAAGGCGTAGCGCCTCCGAAGGGGATCGAATGAGTCGACGAGGTAGATGAGCCTAGCCTTGGATCCGAGCCCGAGGAGCGCCTTGTGCACTGCTCCGGCGGTGATCGCTTCCCTGAGGCTCCCGACGTGTATGAATCCCGAAGGGCTTATGCCGGTAGAAATGAGATGTGTCTCCGATCTGGTGAGAAGGGTCCCAGCGATGACGTCGGCCCAATGCATGATACCAACCAGGACCAAACAGGCCGCCGAAATATAAAGCTATGGAAGTCTCAATTCGACCAGGAGACACCACGAGGTCAGAGAGATCCGGCCGGAAGGCGGAGCTTGGTGAACAAGCTATAAATATGAAGATGGCCGATTGGAGGTCGGTAGACCATGCCGAAGAAGAAGAGCGAGGGATTTCAATCCGCCGCGGGTCTGATCAGGTATTTCGACTCGGAGGACGAGA
>DYTM01000070.1 GCA_020725985.1 Methanomassiliicoccus sp. | reverse complement strand
GGTGGCGCTGGAGAACATGCCAGACATGCCGGTGGCGATGGGAAAGACCCCCACCGAGCTTCTCAGGATGCTCAATGGCTTCGATATGGACATCTGCTTCGACGTCGGCCACGCGAATACCGCCCGGTCCATCGATGATTTCCTTCCTCACTCGAGCAGGTTCATCAACGTCCACCTCCACGACAACCGCGGGCAGAGGGACGAGCATCTGCCGATCGGGGAGGGGGACATAGACTTCAAGAAGGTCCTCGGCTCGCTCCGGGGTTACAACGGCCGGCTGGTGGTCGAGGCGAGAAGCCTGCCGGAGGCGGAGATATCAAAGGAGCGGCTCGCCTCGTTTCTCTCGGCGGTTTCCTAGTTTCTTCGACCGCATCTCGCGCACTCGAACCCGCCGTCGACGTATCTCGCCTCATCGTATCCGCAGTACTTGCAGATGAAACGCAACGAGATCTCGTCCCGGGACCAGGAGGGCCCGGCAACCCGGGGTGCTTGTTCGCCCGATCCCGGGGAGGGAGCGGGCCTCGCTTCGCTTGCGATCGAATTCGGCCAGATCTTCCTCCCCAGTACGAAGCCGATCACCTTCGACGAGTAGCTCACGAAGTAGATCGCTCCGATCGCGACCCATGCGAAGATGAGGAGGCCGACTAGGATGATGGCGGCATAGCCCTCGAAGACCAGGGTGGGGACCGAGAGGTAGTCGAAGACGAAGTGGAGCATGATTGCCGCGTATATCCCGTGTGAGAGGAAGAGGTACCCCAAGGCAAAGCCTGCGACGAAGGTGGGGAGGAGCTTGAAGGCGTCCCAGCTGAAGATGTGCGCGAGACTGAAGATGGTGCTCGAGGCGAGGAGAAGCGCGATCTCCGCCCTCCCAAACTCGAACCCCCCTCCGAGGAAGTAGCGCTTCCATCCTTTCCTCCTTCTTCTGATCAGGTCGATGACAAGGAGGGGAACCCCGATGAGCAGCATCCTTCCCACGATTTCCTCCCAGACGGAGGCATGGGCGAAGCTGTAGAGGACCTTCCACAGCTCCTCGTCTTCGATCCCCGGCGCCGCGGGGGTGATCCCCATGGCGGAGAGGATGAGGTAGTAGACGATGTTGAAGAACAGGACGGCGAAGAATATCGTCCCGACGATGTAGAGGGAGCTGTGCCCTTCCCTGGACGGTTCGACGGCAAGCTCCTTCAGGAACAGCCTCCGGCTCTTCCAGAGGAGGAGGACGAATGAAAGGACGATCGCGATTACTAGGAGAACATGGTAGATGGCAAACGCCGTCCCGGTCAGCTCGACGAGGATGATGATCCAGGGCGTGATGATGAAGAGGGAGGTGTCGTAGAACGGGGTCTGCGGCACGACCTGCGTGATGCTCCAGATCAGAATAAGGGCGTTGACGATCGTCAGAAGGAGGAGGACGAGGACCGAGTAGGTCCCGATTCCGCCGATGATCAGCTTGATCGTTTCCATCGTGGTGGATTTGGGTTTTGCGGGCGGCGAGGGGAGGGAGGGGGCGGCCGTCAGTTTCTTAGATCGGCCGCAGTAGGGGCAGAAGTTCGCCTCATGACCGACCGCTCGTCCGCAGTCCGGGCAAACTGGCCCAAGGGGCCAATCAGGACGAGAAAGGTCTCCACCGTTCACGTCCGCTCATCCCCAGGTCGATATTTCTATCTGTCGGTATTCCGCATAGAGACAATCCGACAGAGGTTGAAACCGCTCGGAGTGTTTTCTTAGGAGAGACGCAAATCGCAACATGCCAGTATGTTCAAAAGTGATAAAATATGCAAACTTTTATTAGGCAACCAAGCCTTTCCGGACAGGCCAATCAGGAGGCTTGCAATGGACGATGAGACGGCAGGTAAGAAGGTGGAGTTTGTGACAATAAGCTCTGAGAAAATACCCTTTGGCAGGAACAACTTCATCGAGGTGGCAAGGAAGAAGGCCATCACGGACGATGGAGAGAACGAGTTCATATCGGTGTCAAGGGGGTACTACCTTCCTGACGGGTCAGAACGGTTCAAGAAATCGCTCACGATCCCCGACGATCCTGAGATAAAGGCGTTCGTAGTCCAGAAGATCTCCTCGATGTGATCTCATCGAGCTGTTGAATCCTGGGGTCATCTCCCAGGGCGTTTTCCCTTTTCGAGCAATTCCAGGTACGATCGTCTTTCGCTCCCTTTGAGCCCGAGCTCATTCATGAGGGAGAAGATGACCTTCTTCCCCTCTTCGAGATCGTCACCCTCGTACTCCATCTCCACGAAATCCCCGAGCCCCTCCACCTTGTCCAAGCAGACGAGGACCCCCCCGACCGAGTATGCGGTCCGCTCCTTCTCCACCCTTCCCCCGACCCCGAATCCCAACCGTCGGAAGATCAGCTCGAGATCGTCCGCGCTCGAGACCTCCACCTTCGCCTCCTCCCTTGTCTTCGTATCGCGGTCGACCTTCGGTCCCTTATAGGTGACCGATGTCCTCTCCCCGGCCCTCCTGATCCTGAGCGCCTCGTCGGTCGATGCGAAGTCCCGCATCGGATGAGAAAGGTAGAGGTCCACCTGCCTATCCGCCTTGACCAGCCGAGCTCCCTTCTCCTTCAGTCTCTTCTCCACAAACTCCAGATCATCGCAGCGGGTCTTGACCTCGATCTCCAGCACGCTGATGAATTCCCTGGCGAGTAGATAAAGAAGTCCGTTTCTCATCACCGGCATCGCATTAGCATTGGGTAGTGTTATACGGGAGGAGAAGGATTCATCACGATGGTGGTCTGAAGGTGGGCGATCGTGGTCTCGTCCTCGTCTACACGGGGGACGGAAAGGGGAAGACGACGGCAGCCTTCGGGCTGGCCCTGAGATCCTGGGGCCGGGGAAGACGCGTCTGCATCGTCCAGTTCATGAAGTGCGGTGAGAAATACGGCGAGGTGCGGGCGGTGCGCGGCCTTGCGGGGATTGAGCTGCACCAGTTCGGCAGAAAGGGATATGTGACGAAGGGAAAGCACAAGCCCGAGGACGTCGAGATGGCGAAGGAGGCTTTGCTCTTCTCAGGGAAGGCCCTGTCTTCGGGGGAGTTCGACCTAGTCATCCTTGACGAGGCGTGCGTCGCCGTGGACTTCGGGTTGATTGGCCTTCCGGAACTGTTGAGTGCGATCGATGCGCGATCGCCCGGAACCGATGTGGTCGTGACAGGCAGGAACGCTCCAGAGGCGCTGATCGCCGTCGCAGACCTCGTGACCGAGATGAGGTCGGTCAAGCATCCGTACGACACCGGGAAGAAGGCAAGGATCGGCATCGAGTACTGAATCTACTGCTTCTTCCTGCTCGACCGGAGGTACATCAGAAAGCGGACTTCCTCATTCGGCCTCAGCGCCTTCAATCCTTTTTCATCCCCGCGGCGGACGAGCTCGAGCGCGAGTGGCTGCCCTCTCGTAAGGCGATAGATGAGCTGGAACGCCTCGTCGTCGATGTCCTGGCCGATGAGCTCCCTGGCGCTCTCTTCGTCGAATCGGGGCAGGTGTATCTCCGCCACGTGCCCCTTCTCGACGTCCGCCTTCTGGAAGAACCTGTTGTACGAAGGAGTCTCCTCCCTCATCGCCACGGCCATCTTCGCCTTCCCTCCCTTGAGCGCCTTCATGAAGTCGAAGAAGGCGTCGACGACCTGCTCCGAAACATCGTGATAGTTGTCGAAGCAGAGGAGGACATCCTTCTCCCTGAGCTCCGAGATCTCGCCTCGCTCGCAGCCGGCGCTCTTGGCGAAGCTGCCGAGCTTCGCTTGCACTTCCTCGAGATCCCTTCCCCTGCCCAGATCGTGCCAGAGGAGGGGAATGTCCGTCAGATCGAGGGCGACTTTCTTGAGGAAGGTGGAGGAGCCATATCCGAAGTTCGCGAAGACGACGAGGGCGGTCGATGCCGAGGCGAGGAAGGAGCGGGCGGCCCGGAGCTCTCCCTTCCTTCCTTGGAAGCTCGGGAGTTCCAGAGGTGTGTTCGTCTGGATGACGCGCCCGGGGGCGCTTATCAGGTTGAGCTCCTTCCCGATCGACTCGAACACGACGAGCATCGGGATATCCGGCCTCTCCTTGATCAGGTCCGATGCGAGGACGAACCTCTTCCCCCGGTTCTCGACAACCTCGAGCTTCTGGGAAGAGAGTCTCTCGACAAGATCCTTGGACCTGGCGAGGCCGGAGGGAGTGAGGACGTACACCTTCATGCGTCGCTCCTTTCCAGCGACTCGTTTCTTCTCCTCTTCGATGAGCCCCTCCTCGATGAGGGGCCTCAGGAGCCGGGTGATGTGAGTTCTCGGTACCCCGAGGGCGGAGGAGATGCCATCCTGGGTGATCGTCTCGGCGGGGGAGTCCTGAAGGCACTCCCTCCTCTGCTCGAAAAGGTGCACCAAGGTCTTGTCCTTCGAGGAGAGCTGGACCATGCGAGACCAATAGATGCGAAGTCTATTTAACCATGTCCGTCGGGAACGACCGAGGGGGAATAGAACGTCATGGATGTGGCGAGGAGGATCGAGTGCCGAGGGTTCCGATCACGACAAACGATAAATAGGGCCTGCTCGGACACTTTCCGCATGAGGCATTCAACAGCTCCAATCGTGCCCCTAGTGATGCCTGTGGTGATTGTCACAGTTCTCGCTGTCACCCTGACCGGATGCCTGGGCGGCAACAATCAACCTCCGCCGGGAACACACAACGTCGGCATGAGCGGTCTCGCCTTCGTCCCCAGCACTCTGACGATTCAGGTCGGCGAGAACGTCACCTGGACGAACAACGAAGCCGTGACCCATACGGTTGTCTCGGACAACGCGACCGATCCGTTCAGCAGCGGTGTCTTGTCATACGGTCAAACCTACACTCATCGGTTCAACCAGGTGGGGGTGTTCCCCTATCACTGCTCCCTCCACCCCGGCATGACCGGGACGATCACAGTCGTCGCATGAGGAGGAGTGCTAGACAACGCCTTCACGGCCCGGGGATTCGGAGTTCATGACTCGCGTACCGACGAGGTTCCCTGATGGTTCGTGGGGCAGTCAGCCCGGGAAGTACCCTCCAGCGTAGAGGAACAGACCCAGGATGAGCGCGCCGGTCCAAGTCACGGCTGTGATCCTCATCAGCCACTTCCCCTTGCAGGCTCGCAAGGTGAACCGTGCGCGGACGAATCGACCAACCAGCACAAGGGAAAGGATGAAGGCCACCACGCCGAGAGTGTGGTGTATCAGGAAGATCGCTGCATTCGTGTCAGTGTATGTAGCCACAATGGGCCATGCATTGACGAAAAGGGGGATCATGAAGATGAGCATCGATGCGGTGTTGAGTACGACTGCGGCCGTCATCAGTTTGCCGTGCGTCAGCAGTCCGGCACGGAACTCAGGCCTGAACTTCGAATAAAGGGCGATGAGGAACAGCAGCAGGATTCCTGCCTGGAGCACAAGGTTCACGCGGTTCAACAAGAGGATGTCAAGCACGCGTCCACCGCCTCGAGTCGAGTATGGTGGGAGGGTCCCATAATGCTTGTTCTAGTTGCATTCCGACGTTCATCATGACGATCGGGGCGAGCGATTCTGCAGGCGAACAAACAACAAGGAAAGGAACTGCCCCAGTCACGAGCTCCGATTGCGTCTCTCCGTCGTCGAGGAGTGCATCTTGGTGCGGGGGCTGGAGAAGCATATCATCCCTGGCTACTCTCCAGCAGTGTCTCCTCGACCCCCTTCGCCCTCTCACACTCCACCACCGCGAGGATCTTCCTGTATTTCCTCGTCATCCCAGCGAGGGCCTCGGCCATGTGCCGCTCCCTCATCCTCACCAGGGTCTTGAATCCCTTCGACCTGTTCACCTTGCCATCCCAGTCGATCGCGAACTCCGCAGGGGAGGAGAAGTCGAACTTCTTCCTGTCCGCACCTTTCGAGAAGAAGGACTCCTTCATCAGATCGAGGGCGCCGACGTTCTCGCAGTACGCCTCCGAGTATTCCTCCTCGTTCATGTCTATCGGTACGATGTGCACGCCGCCTTCGTCGCAGAGATCGAGCGCTCTTACGTAGCATGGCGGGGGGATCCTTACCTTTCCGAAGGCAGCTAGGCAGTTGCCGTAGGCCACCTCAAGCACGCTCGGCTCGTACTTGTCGTAGTCCTCCTTCCTCCTCAGGCCGGCGAGGTCCTCCCTCGAGATCGAGATTCCGACCGCATCGGGGTTGAAGGTCCTCATCGCCTCCGCAACCACATCCTCCTCCGAAAGGAGCCCTTTCACGACCGGGAGGATGCAGACGGTCGCACCGTTCAGGCTAACGTTTCTCATCCGACCCACTTCTCGATATGACCAGATCCAGGAGCTTCTCGGACTCGTCGAGCTTCTTGAACTCGTCCCTTCCAATGAGCGGCGTGCCCCCGATGCTCCTCCGGCTCCTCGACCGCTCGATGAAGATGACCGATCTCCTCTCCGTCACCTTGGAGATGTCCCCGACGACCCGGGCCTTCTCAACGAGCTTGGTCTCATCCCTTCCCACACCGGTGAGCATGAGGGAGCGCTCGTCCTTCGCCAGGGCCTCGAAGGGGCAGCGGACTGTCGGGACGATAGAGTAGCCGAGGCGATGAAGGAGGCCGAAGACCTCCTGGCTCAGGTTGTCCATGGTATTCAGCTCCATGAGGTGGTCCTTCGTCTCGGGCGAGAACTTGAATGGGTCCAGCGGGACCACAAGAAGGCGGTCGAGGAACTCCTCCAGCCTGACCGCGACATCGATCATCGCTCCCATCCCGGACTCGTACATCCGAATGGTTCTCCTAGAAACGCCTGCAACATCCGCCAGCGTCCCGAGGCTGATGTTCCTCTCCTCCCTGATCGACTTCAGCAGATCGCTATCCAGCCGGACATAGAGGCCACCGGGGGCGGCGAAAATGAATGGCGGAACGCCCTCGAGAACGAAGTCGGAAAGGGTGTCGGGCGAGATGATCGGGACTCCAAAGCGGGAGTAGACGATCCCCTCCTCGATCTCCCCAGATCCGGACCTCTCCCCGACGAGCACCGGGGAGGCCTGCAGGGCCTCGGCCAGGACCTTGATCTCCT
>DYTM01000069.1 GCA_020725985.1 Methanomassiliicoccus sp. | reverse complement strand
CGGCTCCGAGGTGGCATCCCGCTGCATCGATCGGGCGGTGCAGATCCACGGCGGTCACGGCTACATGAAGGGGTCGAACGTCGAGAGGTTCTACAGGGACGCGAAGATCACCGAGATCTACGAAGGAACGAGCGAAGTGCAGAAGATGGTCATCGCGAGGGATCTCCTGAAGTAGGAACGAGACGACCGCATGGGTGAAGGAGAGCGTTCAGCTCGGCACCGATGGAAGACCAGGCTGGGAAATCCAACATGCCTGAAGTGACAAAAATCATTAAATATCAAACCATGTATTCGCCGAGTGTTGTCAACTCTCTCGGGATGTTGGCTCGAGGTGAAGGATAATGGAAGAGACCCTATGCAACGTTGAATTCCTCAAGAGCAACGCCACTTATGTAGCCAGAGTGCAGAGCGATCTCGGCGGACTGAGAGAATACCGCAGCTCAAGCCTGGAAGAGGTGCTTGAGCAGGTGATCATTGACCTGCAAGAGGAATTCGAGACCGCGGGGTAGGTCTCTCCAGAAACCTTTCGGAAGCCGCTTGCCCGGGCTACACGGAGGCATTGCTTCCCGATCCTTTGGCATGTTCTTACCCTTGTGATGGGGGAGGAGGGGTGCAGGTGCAAGAAAAAGAGAAATCGGAGTATGAGGTCGTTATGTCAGACTACTACGGGGACGACCAGGTGACCGCACTGATCAACCTTAAGATCGATACGAAGGAGGCAGACGCGGTCGCGGAGCGGATTTCGGAGTACGATGTCGTAGAGGACGTCTTCTTGGTCACTGGGGATACGGACGTCGTGGCGAAGGTCAAGTTCCAGAGCTACAACCAGCTGAAGAGGTTCCTGGTCGAGAAGGTCGCGAACATCCAGGGAGTGAAGGAGATAAGGACGCTGATGGTGGTCATGACCTTCAAGGAGAGGGGAGAGTTGAAGGTGGAGACGCCCGCCGAGACGGGCGCCGGGGAGGGATGAGGCCGACTCCCGTCGATACGCGGAGGAAGGTGACGAAATGGACCACAACACGAAACTCAAGCAGGTCATCGATGTGTTGGACCAGCTCGCGGAGGACACATCTGTCCCGCGGAACATAAGAAGGGGGGCGACCGCGGCGAAAGAGCGCCTACTGCAGCAGAATGAAGCGCTCGACGTGAGGGCTGCAAGCGCCATTTTCATATTGGACGAGCTCGCGAACGACCCGAACATCCCGCTCCACGGGAGAACCCTCATCTGGAACATCATCAGCCAGCTGGAGACGGTCAAGTAAGACCCGAACTCGACAAACAACCTACGGGGCTCCCCCGCCAGCAGAAACAAGATTTAAGATTGCGATAGGGGATTCAGTTGGGCAGGCGGCTGTAGTCTAGTGGTTAGGACTGGAGCTTCCCAAGCTTCGAGCCCGGGTTCGAATCCCGGCAGCCGCACCTTCTCTTCTCATGCAGACAATCAGTCGGTACGGCCTTTTCGCCGGTCAACTCTCCCGACGGATGCCAGATAGATCGTGAATTCAACAGCGCCATCAACGCCGAGAAGGTCGTCCATCAGCTTCTGATCGTACGCCGCCACGGCGCAAGCCCCGGCCCCGATGGCCTCGGATGCGAGGTAGAGGTTCTGACAGACATGACCGGCGTCCAATGCGATGACCTTGTGCGCTCGAGCGGAGTACCGCCATTCGGAGCGGTATGGAATGACCGTCCACACAAACACGACGGCAGCCTCGCCGACAAAGCCCTGCGCCATCGCCGCATCGACCAGCCGCGCGCGGAATTCCGCGTCAAGTTCCCGCAGGCGACACAGCCTGTGATCCAACGGCATGTACCTGTAGAGTCCCGACGGAAGACCATCCACGCGGTTCGCGATGACATAGGTCTCGAAGGGATGGCGTGCCCCTGCGGAAGGGACCGTTCGCAGTGTGTAGACGCCTTCCTTCGCAACGCCCCTTACCCCCTGGGTCGCCCAGAGAAGGAATGAGAGCTCCTCGAGCGACAACTGCTCCCGAGAGAACTGCCTACGGCTCCGCCGGTTCTTGATCGCCTCGACCAAAGAGAGATTCCATGCAGCGAACTCCTCGGGCGGGACTAGGTCGATCGATCTGGATCCATCTGGGCACGGCTTCTGCAGAGGCGGAGGAGGGACGCCTCGCTGCTGATCCGACCTCACTCCCTTCAGCTCATCTGGTATCTCATGCTTCAGGAACTTGCGATGCTCTTCCACAACGCCCAATCCCACTCACCTCCGAGGACGAAAGTTCTCAAGACCCGCCCTTCGCTAGCGGCAGGCGACTTCATATGACTTATGCAGAAATCGACACTTCCGTCGATCGGGAATGGCGGCTCTTCGATTTCCATTGATCAGGAGGCCGAATCACATCGACTCAGGGCTCACCGAATCAAGTCATCAGGGGGGTTGAACTAACACCGCTTCGGAACAGGTTTGCATGACCCGTTGCCCCGTCTCCACGAAACCCCGGTCGGAGGAAACCCCCTATCTCCTCTGTCGCCGAGCCTACAGCCATCTCCAGCGATTCTTCCGAGCGACTTTGCTCGAAACCCCGCCAGGCTCGAAGCGATGATGCTTGGCTACTGCTTCGTCCGTCAACAGACGGCCCTCTCCCTGGTGAACGAAGTCGAAGGTCCTGACGTAGTTGCGCCTCATCAGGACCAGCATAGCCACCAGATAGGCTATCAGAACGACGAGGACGACTGGCCAGAGATAGACAAAGAGGAAAGCGACGACCATGATCGCAGCGAGACTGAGGACGATGATCGATGATACGAAATGAGCTATCTGGCTGTGATAGGTGGGGGCAAACCCGATGTTGGCATAGCTCGTGTTTCGTACGACAGGCAGGAGCTCCGATACGAACAGGAAGTGAAGGGCCAAGGTGAAGACGATTCCCGCCCCGAATGCGACTACATGGTAGAGGTCGAAGGACGCGATGACAAGTGCGAGCATGATGAAGTAGGCTATCAAGGCCATCCCCATCTTCCCCGTCTTCTTGTAGAGTCGGAAGGTCGAGGGCATGACCACCTTCCCGAGGGTCCTGGACACGATGGCCCCACTGAACCTGACGGATCCGGGAACAAGTCTGCCAAGGCGGTCCGCGATTGCCACGCTCTTCCTCATGAGCAGGGGTGTGATGGCACTCATGATGAAGCAGAACGCACCGGCGAAAGGATAGAGCTCGGCTCCCTTCGTCGCCCCAACTGCCCTGCTCCCGACACTCGCGTACATGACCGACTCTGCCCCTCGGCCACAGAGGGCGCTACCCATCGACGTCGAGGCCCTGGACGAGAAGCCTAGCATGTATGAGAGGACGGCGGTGATGATCAGATCGTTCAGAACTACCAGAGGAACGGCGATGGCAACTATCCAGAGGACGCTTCCGAACATCGCGGGATCGATCAGCATTCCGAAGGACACGAAGAAAATCGCGACGAAGGCGTCCCTGAATGGCACTATCTTCTCCTCTAGCCTTTCTGAAATCCTCGTCTCGGCGAAGACCATGCCGATGAAGAAGGCCCCGATGATCGCCGGTACGCCAGATACTTCGGCGAGGGCGGCCGAGAGGAAGACTATCCCGAGGGCGAAGAGCACGAACATCTCTCTTGATCTTCTGCAGATGGGATACAGTCCTCGGGATGATCCAAAGGGCGAGGACGACGAAGAAGGCGTAGAAAGCGATGATCCCGATTGCCAACGCGGTCAGGTCCACAGGAGAGCTGCCGTCCTTCACCATGAGCCCTCCGATGATCGTCAGGAGAACCATCGATAGGAAGCTCTCGGTTATTGCTATTCCCATGAGGAACTCCGTCTCGGGATTCGCGAAGCGCTTCAGCTCGATCAGTGATTTCGCGGTGACGGCGGTGCTACTCATCGCTATCACACCTGCGAGGAATATCGTGTCCACGATCGGCCAGCCGAGAGCAAGGCCGAGGAGAATCCCAGTAAACATGTTGACTCCCAGGTTCACCATCGCGAGTATCGCCGCGGGAGCTTTGGCTTTCTTCAATTTGCTGACTGAGAACTCCAGGCCGACGAAGAACATCAGAAGGATGAGGCCGAGGTAGGAAAGATACTCGATGAAGGTCGTGTCGCCTATTATCCCGTCATAGACATAGGGCCCGATGACCAGGTGGATGTTCGGGCCGATGATAATGCCGGCGAGAATGTAGCCAATGATGACGCTCTGCTTCGCCCTCGAGGCAAGGGCTGCACCTATGAATGCGATGAGCATTATCGCCCCGACCTCGAACATGACGCTCTCGATTGTTGCCATCCCTTCCTCTCAGACAATTGCAGCGAGTTTGCCCACGCTCCACCGCATGGAGGGGAAGAGGGAGGATCTCCGGCCCGCCTTCCGAGGACTGTCCAGGCATTTCCCGATCGGAGAGACCGGGGACGATACGCGGCTCAGGCCAAGCAGATACCCCATCCTATCCCATCTAACTCGTCGACAAACCTAGTGCATCCCTCGCCGACTATACTTTACTGGAACATATTTATAGGTTTCTGAGAATCCAAGATGGCCAGAACTAGCTCTTCCCTCGACATAGGAGAACGAGCCCGCCTGTTAGACAGCTCGGAGGGACGCGGGAACTCCACGGCGGTCTACCGCTGCCTTTTTATCAACGCAACAGATTTCATGAGTTGATGGCGGAGCCGTGGCATTCCCTCACAAAGAATCAGGTCCTCGATCGCCTGGAGACTTCGCAGGATCGGGGTCTCTCTGAGGAGGAGGTCGTGAGGCGGCTCGAGGAGTACGGGCCGAACGAACTCACCGGGAAGGACAGGATTTCCCCGCTCAAGATCTTCCTCAGTCAGTTCAAGAATCTGATGGTCATCATCCTCATCATCGCCGCCGTCATCTCCGGGGCGATCGCCACGCTGCAAGGCACCATGGAGGAGTGGTTCGACGCCGCCGTCATCATGGTCATCGTCATAATCAACTCCATCATGGGATTCGTTCAGGAGTACAAGGCCGAGAAGACCCTCCAGGCCTTGAAAGAGCTCGCCTCCCCCGGAACGACGGTCGTCAGAGGCGGAGTGGAAAAGGAGATCCCCTCGACCGAACTCGTTCCGGGCGATATCATCATAGTTCAGACGGGGGACAAGATATCGGCCGACGCGAGGGTGGTCGAGTCGGTCAACCTCAAGGCCAATGAGGCCTCGTTGACCGGAGAGTCGGTCCCGGTGGCGAAGACCGTTGACCCCGTTCCCGACGAGGAGGCGTTCATCGGCGAGAGGACCGACATGGTCTTCTCGGGATGCGTCGTCGAGTACGGCCGGGGCAGGGCGGTCGTCACCGCCACTGGTATGGATACCGAACTTGGAAAGATCGCTCATATGATCCAGACCGAGCCCGAGGAGACGCCTCTCCAGAAGAAGCTCGGCATCCTCGGGAAGCAGCTCGGGATCGCGATCCTTGGGGTCTCGGTATTCATCTTCCTCGTCGGCATGCTCCGGAATGTCGGCATCGGGGAGATGTTTCTCACTTCGGTGAGCCTCGCGGTTGCCGCGATTCCGGAAGGCCTGCCTGCGGTGGTCACGATCAGCCTGGCGCTCGGACTGCAGCGGATGGCGAGGCGGAATGCCCTCGTGAGGAAGCTCCCTGCCGTGGAGAGCCTCGGCAGCGCCACCGTGATATGCACCGACAAGACCGGTACACTCACGAAAGGCGAGATGAACATTCGAGAGATCTTCGCGACCGGAACTGTAAGCGTGACTGGGGAGGGATTCGAGCCGGTCGGGGAGTTCAGGGTGGGAGAGATGCGGATCGAGCCGTTGGAGAACGAGCAGATCCGATGGTTGCTCACCGCTGGGGCGCTCTGCAACGACTCGTCGCTGCAGCAGGAAGGACAGAAGTGGAAGGTGAAGGGAGACACGACCGAAGGGACCCTTGTCGTCACCGCCCGGAAGGCAGGAATGGATGTGGAGAGGCTCAAACAGGATTACCCGAGGGTCTCCGAAATCCCGTTCGATTCGAACAAGAAGAGGATGACGACGGTTCACGAGCACGGAGGAAGGAGGTACGCCTTCCTCAAGGGGGCGGCTGAGACGACGGTTGCTCTTTGCGACAGAATGTACTCCGACGGGAAGGTGGTGGGCATGTCGGAGAGCAATCGGAGAATGATTCTCGAAAAGGATTCGGAGATGGCCCGAAGGGCGCTTCGTGTGCTTGCGCTCGCCATGAGGGAAATGCCCCAGGAGCCTCCGGAGGAGATGGAGAAGGGTTTCGTCTTCCTCGGCCTCGTCGGGATGATCGACGCACCCCGGAAGGAGGCGATCGAGGCGATCGCCAAGGCGAGGAACGCCAGTATCCGCGTCATAATGATCACAGGCGATCACGAGCTGACCGCGAACGCGATCGCGAAGGAGATGGGCATTGTGATGGGGGATGATGCCCCGACGTTCGCGGGAAGGGAGCTCGAAACCATGAGCGTCGACGACCTCTCCAGGGAGGTCCGGGAAATCTCCGTCTTCGCGAGGGTCGCTCCCGAGCACAAGGTGAAGATCGTCGACGCATTGAAGAAGAACGGGGAGATCGTCGCGATGACCGGGGACGGGGTCAACGACGCTCCAGCATTAAAGAGGGCGGACATCGGAGTGGCCATGGGCATCACCGGAACCGACGTCTCGAAGGAGGCGTCGGAGATGGTCCTGACGGACGACAACTTCGCTTCCATCGTGCACGCCATTGAGGAGGGCCGAGGAATATACGACAACATCAGGAAGTTCGTGAGCTATCTCCTCTCCTGCAATGCCGGCGAGGTGGCCGCGATGTTCCTCGCGGCCCTCGCCTTCGCGGACCCGAAGCTCCTTCCATTCCTCCTTCCGATACAGATACTCTGGATGAATCTCGTTACGGATGGCTTGCCGGCCCTCTCGCTTGGGGTCGAGCCCACCTCTCCAGACGTGATGGAGAGACCCCCGAGAGATCCGAAGGAACCGCCGGTCACGAGACGGATGGCGTATCAGATCGTCGCGATCGGGCTGATCATGGCACTGGGGACATTGTTCACCTTCCACCTCGAGTACTCCGAGACCGGGGACGTGGACCGGTCGAGGACGGTGGCCTTCTGCACCCTGGTCT
>DYTM01000002.1:18653-27667 GCA_020725985.1 Methanomassiliicoccus sp. | reverse complement strand
GTCATAGTTACCCCCGCCGTTTAACGGTCCTTCGCTCCGTTGAACCGGAGATTCAGATACCGTCACTGGGCAGGCTTCAACGGCAATACACATCCTTTCGGACTCGCTGCCATCTGTGTTTTTATTAAACAGTCGGAGCTCCCTTGTCACTGAGACCAGCCACCTTCATGGCTGGCACCCCTTATACCTAAGGTACGGGGCTAATTTGCCGAATTCCCTCGCCTGGATTACGCCGACACGCCTTAGGCTTTTCACCTAGGGGCACCTGTGTCGGTTCTTGGTACGATCATCTCAATTGTAACTGGCGCAATTTTCATTGGCACCGGGAATCGATCGAAGAGGGCCTTCGCCCTCCTACTCGCGCATTCGACCGGTTCTCACCATTACGGTTCTCCCCGGTCTTCAACGCTTGAACAGGTAGGCATGCCTGCTCGATATATCCTGATGCGTCAAGCGCCAGGCAAAGAATGAGATGGCGCAGGAATATTAACCTGCTTCCCTTTTGACAGTCTCGATTAAGGAATGTCTTAGGATCGGCTAACCCTCGGCTGACGAACATTGCCGAGGAACCCTGGCCCCTACGGCGGAGCGGATTCTCACCGCTCTTTGCTGCTACTCCTACCAGGATCCTCGTTCGAACACGGTCCACTTGACCTCACGGCCAAGCTTCTGCCCATGCACGACGCCTCCTTACAAGATCACCTTTCGGTGCTCTAGGGTATCGGTGACTGGCTTAGCCCCGTCCATTTTCGGGGCCCGCAATCTCGACTGGTGAGCTGTTACGCTTTCTTTGAAGGATGGCTGCTTCTAAGCCCACCTCCCAGTTGTCTTAGACTGCGGACTGCCTTTGTTGTTACACTTAGCCAGTACTTAGGGACCTTAACCCCAGGCTGGGTTGCATTCCCTTACGGACCCCAGGCTTACCCCAGAGGCCCTCACACCCAGCGTCTACGGCGACCACAAGTTCGGAGTTTGACAGGATGCCGACGAATTTCTCCGCCTAAGCGCCCAATCAGTGCTCTACCCCATGGTCTACCTCGGCTGAGGTCTAGCTGCGACTAGTTTCAGGAGGAACCAGCTATTTCCAGTTTAGATTGGCCTTTCACCCCTATACGCAGGTCATCCGAATGATTTGCACATCAATACCGGTTCGGTCCTCCACCTCCCTTTCGAGAGGCTTCAACCTACCCACGCATAGATCAACTGGCTTCGGGTATCCCACCAATGACTCCAGGCGAGCACACCCCGCCCCTCGCTTCGTGAGAAGTTGCGGGCAAGTTGGTTTCCCTTCGACTCCGCGCTTACGCGCTTAGTCTCGCCATTGATCAGAACTCCCTGGCCCGTTATTCGAAACGGACGATACGACGCTGGTCTGCCCCGAAGGGCTTCTTCCCTTTCACGCCGTATCTGACTATAGCCGTCTGGTTTCAGGCTCTTTTCACCTCCCGCTAAGGGTGCTTTTCAGCTTTCACTCACGCTACTACTGCGCTATCGGTCTCGAGACGTATTTAGAGTTGGAAATGAGTAATTCCCAGCTTCACGCGCGAAATCCAACGCACGCTACTCTGGAACATCGGCAATCTTCTTCTCGACGGATCCTTACGGGACTATCACCCCCTATGGAGCAGCGTTCCAGCTGACTTCAGGTTAGTCGAGGAAGAAGTAACCGAGTCCAACAACCCCACACGTCCCTTCCATTTCTGAAAGGGATTCGGTTTGCTCTGTGCCGCGTTCGATCGCCTTTACTGACGGCATCTCGGTTGATTTCTTTTCCTGCGGGTACTAGGATGTTTCGATCCCCCGCGTTCCCGATCCTGACGGACCATTCCGAAGAATAGGAAGTCCCATTCGGCAATCACCGGATCATAGGCTTCTTGCACCTACCCGGCGCTTATCGCAGCTTGACACGACCTTCTTCGGCGCTCGAGCCGAGCCATTCCCCAAACGGCGTAGCAGGCCGCTGACTTATCGGCTTAACACACGTCCGGGCTGCGTATGATTGGAATCACAGAGCCCGGGAATCCTTCCAAGTTCCCGGCGCTCTCTACCACTTCCCCGGGAAGCGTCGCTTCGCGGGTGCACGCCACTGATAGCAAACACTATCGCGAGCCAATCATTCCTTTTGGCCCGCGGTGGCTTCCCTCCATAATCGAAGGGATATAAATACGTTGTTCCCCCAGGAAACAACTTCTCGCCTCCCAATAGGGCGAGTGTTTCTCTCTACTGCAGGCTCATTATTTAATTGTTTCGAGACGGTTCCTGCCAGCGCTGTCCTGACCCGAGATTCAAAACCACTATCATCCCTCCATGACGAGTCAATCAGTCTCGCATGCACACCGCATCCGATGCTACGGTCCCCCCCGGATTGGCGACCGGTCGCGGGGCGGTGAGGTTTCTCGGCTGCTCACGATCGTTTGAACGGGGCTATCGGGAAGAGGAATTCGAGATCGGTCAGCATCTCGATCTTCTGTACCTCGCCGATCCTCCTCGCCAGCCTATTCCGGTCGAGCCACACCCGAGTCATCCCCGTCCGGCTCGCTTCCTTCAGGTCGATCTCCGGAAGGTCCCCCACGTACGCGCATCGTTCCGGGGGAAGACCGACCCTGTCGAGCGCTACCTGGAAAACCCTCGGATCAGGCTTCTCGAAGCCGACCTCTTCCGACAGCACGATGACGTCGAGGTAGCGGGAAAGGGAGAGTCTGTCGAAAGCGGCCCTCAAGGTGCTCTCGCCGTTCGCGATCACGCCGAGAACGCATCCCCGTTTCCTGAGGGACTCGAGCGCCGGCTCGACATCCCCGTATGCGATCCAAATATCAGGCGACCGGAGCCTGTCCGCGACAGCCTTCGCTATGCCCCCCTCGTCGTCATCGATGAAGCAGTTCTTGACCAGAGCCGCCGAGTACTCGGCCCAGTACCTCTCTTTCTTCTCCCTCGGGCCTATGGTGTATCCCGACGCCGGCACCGAGGCATCCGCGATGACGAAGGCTATCTTCGCCGTCGGAATCGTCACAGTCAATCCCCTGTCCTTGAGAACCTGGACGAGGACGGCCTCCCTGCTCGGGCTGCACGAAATCAACGTGTTGACGGCGCTAAAGAAGAAGGCGCTCTTCTCCTCAACCATACCGAATTGCATCGTCAATCAGCACTCCTTCTCGATGAGCCGCGGGATCTCCTGAGGGACCGAGGCGATCCTCGCTCCCGCCTCGGTCAGAGAATCGATCTTGCTCTGAGCCGTTCCCATATTCCTCGCGATGATCGCACCGGCATGACCCATCCGCTTTCCAGGCGGCGCCGTTCTTCCGGCGATGTAGGCGAAGACGGGCTTGCTCATGTGATCTCCGATGAACCGCGCCGCCTCCTCCTCAGCCGTCCCGCCGATTTCCCCGACGAGTACGACCGAATCCGTGTCCTTGTCCTCCTCGAACAGCCTCAGCACCTCGACGAAACTCGTTCCTATCACCGGGTCCCCCCCGATCCCGATGCAGGTGGACTGCCCTATCCCCGCCTCCGTCAGGGCGTTCACGATCTCATAGGTGAGCGTGCCGCTCCTCGAGACCACACCCACTCTCCCCCTCGAGAAGATGGCATTCGGCATGATGCCCACCTTTGACAATCCGGGGGAGGCGATTCCGGGGCAGTTGGGGCCGATGATCCTCGATCCCTTGATTCTCGCATACTGGATGAACTCCATGCTGTCCCTGATAGGGATCTTCTCGGTGATGACCGCGATCGTCTCGATCCCGGCGTCAATCGCCTCCAGAACCGCATCCATGGCAAATCGGGCGGGGACGAAGACGATCGAGGCATTCGCCGAGGTGCTGCTGACTGCGTCCCTCATCGAGTTGAAGACGGGGACGCCCTTCACCCTCTCCCCTCCCTTTCCCGGCGTGACACCTGCGACCACCTTTGTGCCGAAATCGAGCATTGCGCCGGCCTGATGGGTGCCTTGGTGGCCGGTGATCCCTTGAACGATTACCCTCGTCTCGCTCGAGAGGATAATGGACAATCAGCTCCCCCCTATCTCGCTCGCCTTCCTGCAGGCCTCGTCGAGGCTGCCGAGCGCGATCACACCTGCCTCGGAGAGCATGTCTCTTCCAAGCTTCTCGTTCGTCCCCCTGATCCTCGTGACCAAGGGAACGGAGATGCCGAGGCGTTTCTTGACCGCGAGCACTCCCGAGGCGACGCTGTCGCATCTGGTCATTCCGCCGAAGATGTTGAGGAGGATGACCTTGGGGGAGGCCTTGAGCATCAGTTCCAGTGCATCCTCGACCTTCTTCGGGTCGTCCGTCCCTCCCAGGTCCAGGAACACTCCCCCCCTTCCGCCGTGAAGGGAGAGGTTGTCGAGGGTCGCCATCGTCAGCCCCGCCCCGTTGGCGATGACGCCGATGTCGCCCTCCAGTTGGACGAAGGCGATGTCCTTCTCCCTTGCCTCCGTTTCAAGCTGGGTGAGCTCCTCTTCCGCATCGCTCAGTTCCGGGTGGCGCCACAGCGCGTCGTCATTCACGGTCACCTTGGCATCGGCGGCGACGATCTCCCCTTCCTCTGCAAGCACAAGAGGATTGATCTCAGCAAGCTCGCAGTCCATCTCGTAGAAGAGAATCCAAAGGGCCCTTACCATGCGGTCGAATTCCTTCTTCGATCTTCCCTCGAGTCCGAGGCGCTCGATCATCCCCCTAACCATGAAATCCTTGACCCCGACAAACGGATGGATGTGCCATCGCCCTATCTTCTCCTCCGGCACCGTCTCGATCTCGACGCCGCCCTCAGTGCTCAGGAGGAGCAGCGGGAGTCCGGCGCTCCGGTCTATGACGATGCTCAGATAGATCTCGCGGTCGATGTCGACCTCTGTCTCGACAAGAATCTCCTTGGGCCTATATCCCGAGATGGTAAGCCCGAAGATATCCTTCGCCGCATTTCTTGCCTCCTCCAGGCTTGAGGCGAGCCTCACCCCACCGGCCTTCCCCCTGCCTCCCGATAGCACCTGGGCCTTCAGGACGACCGGGTCAGTCACTGGGAGCACCTCGCCTTCGTTCCGAATCAGGTAGCCTTCTGGTACGGCGATGCCGTATGATTCGAGGAGTCGCTTCGCCCTGTGCTCTTGGAGCTTCATCCAACCACGGGAGAAGGAACTGAGTATGTTTATTTCTACATTCCCTCCCCCGTCTTGGAGCCTTCCCGCCCTAGGCACCCCTCAACTTCCTTTGGTCGTTGGACCAACGGCTTTGCATCATGAAAGAGGTTAAATAGGAGTTCAATGTTCGGAAATTCAAATGACGGTCCACTACCTGCCTGGTGCCGGTTTCGACTCCAATATTTTCCTGGTCACCGGGAACAGACCGTTCCTCGTTGACACCGGCACCGGTGCGCAACTTGATCGAACCGTCGCGAAGATATCCGAACTCGGGATTGCGGGCGGTGTCGATAGAATCGTTCTCACCCACAGGCATTTCGATCATGTCGGCGGGGCCAGGAAGCTTGCGAAGAGGTTCTCCGCGGAGGTGATGGTCCACGAGCTCGACGCGCAGCCGCTGAGAGAAGGGGACAGCTTCCAGACCTTCTCGGAGATGTTCGGGGTCGAGATGTCCCCGATGGAGGTGAGCACCTTCGTCGAGGGCGATGTTCTTTCGACAGGCGAGCACGATTTCGAGATTCTGCACACGCCTGGTCACTCGGCCGGGAGTGCTTCCCTTTTCGACAGGGAGAAAGGATTGCTCATTTGCGGGGACACCGTCTTCGTGGACGGCGTGGGCCGATGGGATCTCCCAAGCGGGAACCTGAAGGACCTCCTCCGCTCGGTGAAGAAACTGATGGAGCTTGAGCCCGTGGACCTCTATCCTGGTCACGGGCCGTGTGCGTTCGGAGATGCGCGAGACCAAATCGCTGGTGCGTTGAGATACCTAGGAGAGGCTTGAATGGAACTCATAAGGTGCAAAAAGAAGAACTGCGTCGTCTGCGACCTGCCTGATTCCAAGATCGAGCAGATAGCGAGCGAGCTGAAGGCTGGCAAGCTTGTCATCTATCCCACCGAGACCCTGTACGGTCTCGGAGCGAACCCGTTCGACGAGACGGCTGTGAAGCGGGTCTACATGGTGAAGAAGAGGCCTTTCGACATGCCGCTCTCGATCGCGGTGAGGGACGCTAGAATGCTTGAGGACCTCGCGGTGGTGGACGAGAAGGCGAGAAAGCTCATCGCCAAGTTCACTCCTGGCCCCATCACGATTCTGGTGACGAGGAAGGGGAACGTCCCTGACATCCTGACCTCCGCGACCCTCGAGATAGGCGTGCGAATCCCGGATCATCCTCTCGCCCTTAGGCTGATCGAGAAGGCAGGGCCGATCGTATCGACGAGCGCGAACCTCCACTCCAGGCCGAATCCGACGGATGCCCAGGCGGCGATCGAGGACATCGGGCAGAGCGTCGACGTATGCTTCGACTGCGGACCCTGCAAGGTGGGGAAGCCGTCGACGATCATCCAGCTCTCCGAAGGCGGAGTCGAAATCATCAGGCAGGGTGCGATTTCCCGGAAAGAGATAGAGGCTGTTCTAGATGAATGAGCATGTGCTCCGAAGCCTCCGGCTCGCCGGCGTGATCGCTAGAGAAGCTCGGGAGTACGGCATGGGCCTCGTGGGCGAGGGCGTCCGATATCTTGATGTTGTCGTTGAGATCGAGAGCCTCATCATCCGGCGAGGGGCGAGGCCAGCATTCCCGGTGAACATCGGCGTGAACGAGGTCGCCGCGCATTTCACCCCGAATCACGAGGACACCCAGCGCTTCGCGAAGGGGGATGTGGTGAAGGTTGACGTGGGCGCGCATGTCGACGGATATGTCGGTGATACTGCAGCTACGATCGAGGTGGGAACGAGAAACTGGCAGGAGCTCATCAGCGCTTCCAATGACGCTCTCCGCATCGCCCTCGAGGTGGTTGGCGATGGAGTTCCAGTGAACACGATAGGGGGAGCGATCGAGCGGACGATCAAGGAGAGGGGGTTCAGGCCGGTGGTCAATCTGACCGGGCACAGCATGAACCAGTACAATCTCCACGCCGGACTGACGGTGCCGAACATCGACGACGGCTTGTCCGCGAGAGTTCGGGACGGCATGGCCGTCGCTATCGAGCCGTTTGCCACCAACGGCGCGGGCCAGGTGGTGAACGGGAAGCTCGGCAACATATACAGGGTCGTCGCAGAGAGGCCGATGAGGGACCAGAAAGCCTTAGAACTCTTCAGTCGGATCCAGGCGGATTTCGGAACCCTGCCTTTCTGCGAGAGATGGTGCGTCGCCATCGACAAGAACGCGCCCTCGTTGATACGAACACTCCTCAGGCACGGCCTCATCTCCAGCTATCCCGTTCTAAGAGAGATCAAGAAGGGGATCGTCAGCCAGGCCGAGCATACCGTTGTCGTTCACGGCTCGACGGTCGAGATAACGACCTGACCTGTGCTTCTTCCACTAAGTCGACTACTCGGTCTTGCAGGTCTTCAGGTACTCACCGACGCGCTCCATTCCAACCTTGATCCTCTCCGGCGTCTCGACGAGCGGGCCGTACGACACCCTGACCCCGTTGACGAGGCTCTCTCCGAATCCCGCGCCCGGGATGAAAAGTACGCCGGTGTTCCTCAGTATCTCGTGAACCATCGGTTCCGCGACGACACCGAGATCCATGACGGTGTAGAGGGCGCCCTGAGGCTCCAGCCTCCTGCAGCCGCAGTACTTGTCGATGCCGTCCAAAGTGATCCTCGCCGCCTCCTTGTACGCCGCGTTCCAATAATTGACGTATCTCCTCAATCCCCCGTCAGCGATCGACTCCTCGAGGTACTTCGCCGTCGCGAGCTCGTGCATGTGGTCGGCGCACAGGATCGAGTAGGTGAGCATTGTCTCCATCGCCTCGACCATCTTCTTCGAGGCCGTCACCCAGCCCAAGCGGCGGCCCAGCGCCCGGGACCACTTGGATGCTGAGTAGATGAGGATGAGGTTGTCTATCTCCGCGGGAGACCAGGAGAAGTATTCCGGAGGAGGATCGAGGAAGCACTGCCACTTGTAGGCATAGTCGACGATCATGTAAGCGTTGTTCCTCTGGCAGATCTCGAGGGCGGCCTGCATGAACTTCTGCGGAACGACCTGGCCAGTGGGGTTGTCCGGGGTGGCGAGCATGAGGGCCCGGGGCTTATGAATCTTGAAGATCTGCTCCAGCTCCGAGATGCTCCTGTCCACGTCCGGAAGATACGACCAGGTCGCCGGGTCAAGCGTCCTCAGGTAGGCCACTTCGGCGTTCGGGACGAGCCTGTCCACGCCCCCCGACACCTTCGAGAGGTGCCAGCTGGTGAGCGCGAAGACGAGCTGACCGTAGTAGTTTACATAGGTCGGATCGAAAAGGACGACATCCTCTCCTGGATTGACGATGACCCTGAGGAGATCGTGAGTGAGCTCGGTCGAGGATATTCCCACATGGATATTCTCACCCGTCGCCTTCACCCCGAAAAGGTGCTCGTCCATATGGGCGAGCTCCCTTCTGCACTCGGGGGTTCCGGGAATGGGTGGATATCCACCAGTGCGATGGAAGAGCTCCTTGTCAGAGCATATGTCGACATAGATCTCCCTGAGTCGTTCGGGGGCATGGTGACCCACCCAGCCCCCGCCGAACGAGATGACGTCCTTCGGGTCGAGCCCCATGGAACGGACGTTGCGATCGTCCGCCAACTTCATCATCGACCGAATTGCCGAAGGCCTGTTCAGCATCTCGTCCAACAACTTGGACAATCCCAGTTGGCTCAACCGAATCCCTGCCGAGGGGTATATGCTCTTCAGGTATAAAAATGCAGAGAGAAATTCCTGCTGATACTCGGGTTCACTATGTTCGAAATGAGGCATGATATCTACGAAAACCTTTAGGATTCATTGTGTGAGATACGAGTTTGGCAGAGCAGGAGTCGGTAGACTCAGTGGTCCGTGTCAACACTGGTCACTATCTTTTCCTGCCATCAAGACCTCCTTGTCTTCATAGCTCAACACCCGAG
>DYTM01000002.1:0-18643 GCA_020725985.1 Methanomassiliicoccus sp. | reverse complement strand
GTTGAACAACCTTTAATTAGGAACCAGTTGTTACGAGGACTTGGACGAGCGAGGGTAGCCAAGCCTGGTCAATGATGGTTTTGACCGAATCATCGACCAAAGGCGACAGACTCAAGATCTGTTCCTGCAGAGGTCCGCCGGTTCAAATCCGGCCCCTCGCACCAAGTCTTGGGGGTAATAGACAAGACAGAAAAATGGATGCGACGACTGTTAAGATCGCAGTGATCGAATCCCCTATCCGGCTCCGAATCGCCCGCTTCTGACCTCGTGGCAATTCTGACGGTAGATGAGGAGAGTGCCGTGTTCCAGGATTGTTGTCTATGAGAGGTTCTAAGGGTGCCCGCCCGGATGAGAGTAGTGGGAGGAGGGAACAGAATGAAAGTGCTTGTCGCATGTATGTCGTCGACCGGCAACACCAAGAAGGTTGCCGAGGCTCAAGGATTATATATCCCCAGCCTCCAAATGCAGCCTAGAGGGATCGGGGAATATACCAATGAAGCCGATAGGTCTTTTGATGATTGAGCACAGGTTGATCGAGAGAATGATTGGCATTGTTCAGAAAGAGCTTGCTAGGGTTAAGTCCGAGGGAACCCTGAACGTCGCTTTCGTCGACACGTACGTCGATTTCGCAAGGACCTACGCCGATAGATGCCATCACGGGAAGGAGGAGGACATTCTCTTCAGGGATTTGAAGTCCAAGTCTCTTAGCAAAGATCATGCGAGGATTCTCACCGAGTTAATCGATGAGCATGTCCAGGCGCGGAAGAGAATACGCAGGCTCGTCGAGGCTCGCAGCAGGTATGAGAAGGGAGACGCATCCGCTTTATCGGATGCGATCGAAGCCTTGGATTTCCTTGTCGAACTGTATCCGCGTCACATTGAGAAGGAGGACAAGAGGTTCTTCATCCCGACAATGTCGTACTTCTCCGCCGAGGAGCTCGAAAGGATGCTCAAGGAGTTCTACGATTTCGACAGGAACCTCATCCACGAGAGATACAAGGCGATGGTGGAGAAGGTCGAGAAGGGTTCCTGAGAAAGCGACGGAGGCAGGGGGCGAGTTTTATGTCGCTCTGCCGTCATATCCGTCCGCATGGGAGCCATGGAGAAGTGGAAGTGCACGCTCTGCGACTACGTTTACGATCCAGCTGCGGGAGACCCTGAGAACAGCGTCAAGCCCGGCACGCCGTTCGAGGACATACCGGACGACTGGGTCTGCCCAACCTGCGGGGCGGAGAAGGATATGTTCGAGAAGATACCCGCCTAGTACAGCCGGCGAGATTGCATCCTGTTCGCTACGACGTCCACACCTCCATCGGAGGCGGAGCTTGTTCCCACGGCCGCTCGGTGGAAGTGCCATATGAAAACAACGCCAAGAATGAGTGGAACAGGATCGCTCAATTCTTCCTTATGACGTTCTTCTCCTCGTCCTCGATGTTGGGGGTGTTGCACACAGGGCAGATATGGCTGCCCTCCGCGTCCCTTCTCAACCAGGAGTGGCCGCAACTCTTGCATATGTATCTTGAAGCTTCGACTCTCGCCTCTTCGATCCCTGCGTTCGATATCATTCCGACTTCGCCTCTGAACTAAGTGGAAGCTGCCCCGCTATAAGCATTTCGAACGCTCCGGCCCAGCATCCCCGTGTTTCGTGATATCACTATTCACAAAAAAGCGAAAAGCTATCGGCCCAATCATTACGTCCGTCATGGTTTCGAAACGCCTCGCATCCGTCGGCCGGTCGGGCATAAGAGAGATATTCCAGATGGCCGGCGAAGGGGCGATCAACCTCGGCCTGGGTGAGCTGGATTTCGATCCGCCCGAGGAGGTGAGGGAGGCGCTCAAGCGGGCGGTCGATCTCGGAGCGAGCAAGTACGGCCCCACCGCCGGCCTCGAGGAGCTCAGGGAGGCGATCGCCTCCTTGACCAGCAGGTGCACCGAGGGCATCGAGGCGAGGAATGTCCTCATCACCGCGGGGGCGACCGGTGGGCTCTTGGCGTGCTATCAGACGCTCTTTGACCCCGGAGACGAAGTACTGGTTCCCGACCCTGGATTCGTTGTCTACGGACCCGATGCAATCCTCGTAGGGGCAAAAGCGATTCCCTATGTACTGCATGAGGAAAGGGAGTACCTGCCCGACGCTACCGAGGTGGAAGCCCTCGTTACCCCCAAGACTAAGGCTATCGTCGTCAACAGCCCCTCCAACCCAACCGGATCGGTCCTGTCGGCGAAGATCCACAAGACGATTGTCGATCTTGCGGTGGACAGGGATATCTGGATCATTTCCGACGAAGTCTATGATCGGTTCGTCTATGGAACGAAGCATCAGACATTCTGCAACGCCCACGAGAAATCGATCGTCGTCAACTCCTTCTCGAAATCAATGGGCATTCCGGGCTGGAGGATCGGCTATCTAGTCGCGGACGGAGCGCTGGTGGAGGAGATATCCAAGATGCAGTACTACTCCCTCGCCTGTCCCCCTACCCCGATCCAGCAGGCGGTTCTAATGGCCCTCCCGCACCATGAGCGGTTCATTGGGGAAATCCTTCCGATTCTTGACAGGCGGAGGAGGCTCATGGTGCGCCTGCTGAATCGCATTCCCGGTTTCTCATGCGAGATGCCGAAGGGAGCGTTCTACACCTTTCCCCGATATGACGTCGACATTGCCTCGAGGAAGCTGGCCGAGATGATTCTTGGGGCCGGAGTGATCAGCTCGCCGGGCTCGGCCTTTGGCGGAATGGGAGAAAGCCACATTCGTTTCTCTTACGCCGCCCCCGAGGAGGACATAGCGAGGGGAATGGAGATCGTCCGCTCTGTGGTGGAGAAGATCGGATGATCCCTCCCTCCCCATCAACTGACCTGAAATCGATTGCCAGAGCGAGCGAACCGCAAAGGTATTTACTGGAGTCGCCATTTCCTATAGCCATAGAGCTCAAGGGCTTGCGATGCACAAGACGATCGAGACGGACGTTCTGATAATCGGCAACGGAGGCGCCGGCCTCAGGGCCGCGATCGAGGCGAGCAAGGCGAACCTGGAGGTCATGATCGTCGGGAGGACCCTTCCCGGGAAGGCTCACACCACCATGGCCGAGGGAGGGATCAACGCCGCGCTGGGGAACAGGGATCCGACCGACTCGATCGACGAGCATTTCAGAGATACAGTCGTCGAGGGAGGGTTCCTCAACGACCAGAGGCTCGTCGAGATCCTTGTCAACGAAGTCCCCGAAAGGGTTTACGATCTCGAGGATTTCGGCGCGGTCTTCGATCGAACGCTTGACGGAAAGATCGCCCAGCGCCCGTTCGGAGGGCAGAGCCATCCCCGCACATGCTATGTCGGGGATGAGACAGGCCACGAAATGATCATGGCGTTGACGGAGGAGGTGCGGAGGAGGGACCTGCCCCATATGGACGAGGTGATCGTCACCCGGCTCCTCACCGTCGGGAAGAGATGCGTCGGCGCCTTCGGCATCGACATGAAGAGCGGGGACTATCTCGTCTTCAGGGCGAAGGCCACGGTGCTCGCCACCGGCGGGGGCGGAAGGGTGTACAAGGTGACCTCCAACCCCGAGGAGGCGACGGGGGACGGCTACTCGATGGCATACGAGATCGGGGCGGAGCTGATGGACATGGAGCAGGTCCAGTTCCATCCTACTGGGATGATATTCCCCGAGTCGGCGAAGGGCATTCTCGTGACCGAGGCGGTCCGGGGAGAGGGAGGCCTTCTGAAGAACATCGAGGGGGAGAGGTTCATGGCGCGGTACAATCCCTCTCAGATGGAGCTCTCTCCGAGGGACGTGGTCGCGAGGAGCATCTACTCGGAGTTGCAGGCAGGCCGGGGGACGCCGAGGGGAGGCGTCTACCTGGACATATCGTACAAGGAGAGCGATCAGATTCTGAAGAAGCTTCCCCGCATGGTGAAGCAGTTCAGGAACTTCGCCGATCTGGATATCACCAAGGAGCCGATGGAGGTCGCGCCCACCGCCCATCACTTCATGGGCGGGGTCAGGATCAGGGTGGAGGACAATCGCTCAACGACGGTCGAGGGCCTCTATCTCGCTGGGGAGGCTGAGGCTGGTGTTCATGGCGGCAACCGTCTCGGAGGGAACGCACTCGCCGAGACCCAGGTCTTCGGCGCGAGGGCGGGAATGTTCGCTGCCAAGTTCGCGAGAATGTCCACCAAGCCGGGGGTGGACAGGGGACAGGTGGAGGATGAGGCGGGACGACTCGACTCGCTGCTACGAGAAGGGAGCAAGCCCCAGGAACTCAGGGAGCGCATCAGGGAGATGATGTGGCAGTATGTCGGCATAGTCAGGGACAGGGAGAAGCTTCATTTCGCTCTTGGGGAGATCGAGAGATTCAGGGTAGAGCTGAGTCAAATAGGTGTTGGCGGAGGGAAGAAGTACAATCCGGAATGGTACGACGCAATCGTCCTCCCTCACATGCTCGCTACCTGCGAGGCCATCATCCGCTCCGCTCTCACGAGGGAGGAGAGCAGGGGAGCCCACTTCAGGTCAGATTTCCCGAAGAGGGACGACGACAAATGGTTCGTCAACGTGAACGTCCGAAAAGGAAGCGGAGGGGAGATGGAGGTCTTCACCACTCCTATCGTCACGACGAAACTGAATCCTACGACACGGTCAGGTGGTCCGAGTGGCCGAGAGAACTATCAGATTCCGCGTCTTCAGGTACGACCCCGACCGTGACGACGAGCCAAGGTACGAGGTGTACGAGGTCCCGTACGTCGAGAAGATGAGAATTCTGGACGCGCTCAATTACATTCACGATCATCACGACGGAACGCTTTCCTACAGATGGGTGTGCAGGGCGAACCAGTGCGGCTCCTGCACCGTGACGGTGGACGGGAAGCCCGGGCCAGCATGCAAAACCGAGGTGCCCCAGGACGCGGAGGAGATCACGGTCGAGCCCCTGAGGGTGTTCCCGGTCATCAAGGATCTGGTCACCGACATGGAGAGGGGGTACGACAAGTTCCTCACCCTCAGACCCTACTTGGAAAGGGCTTCGAAGCCCAAGAGGCCCGAGATCATACTTCCCGAGGACATCGAGCGCGTGAAGGAGTTCAGGAGCTGCATCGAGTGCTGGGCCTGCGTTTCCATATGTCCGGTCGTCCACGAGGTCTGGGACGATTACGCCGGTCCCATCTCAATGCGGAAGCTCGCCGAGCTCTCGATGGACAAGAGGGACATACTCGACAGGGTGAGCGTCGCGCTCGTCGAGGGCATGTACAACTGCACCGCGTGCAAGAACTGCTGGGCCGTGTGCCCGCAGGAGATCAAGATCCCGGAGAAAGCGGTCGAAAAGCTGAGGGCGAGGGCCATCGAAAAAGGCCTCGCCCCTCTCCCGCCCCACAAGGTCGCCATTGCCTCGATTCGGAACTACTGGAATCCCTGGATGGCGCCCCGGGGACAGAGGGTTCGGTGGGCCAAGCACCTCGACCTGCCCACCTCGGCGGAGACGATGCTCTTCGCAGGCTGCTCTCCATCCTTGCTCAAGCAGAACCTGGTTGAGAACGTCGTGAGGATATTCAGCGCCATGGGGGAGCGGATCGGGTACTTGGGAAAGGAGGAGAGGTGCTGCTCCTCCCCGCTTCTGAGAGTCGGCGAGGTCAGCCTGTTCAGGGAGATGGCCCTGGCGAACATCGACGCGATGAGGAAGGCAGGGGCGAAGAGAATCGTCGTCACCTGCGCGGGCTGCTACAAGGCGTGGAAGGAGGACTATCGGGAGTTCTTCGGGGACTATGGCATCGAAATCCTTCACATCTCCGAGGTGATGGAGAAGGCGATCGCCGAGGGGAGATTGAAGCTGAAGCGCGTGCCGGAGAATGACATCACAGTGACATATCACGACCCTTGCCACCTGGGGAGAGCGGGGGGCGTGTACGATCCCCCGCGGAACGTGCTCCGCTCGATTCCTGGGATAAGGCTCGTGGAGATGAGCAGGAACCGGGAGAACAGCGCCTGCTGCGGATCCGGCGGAGGAGTCAAGACCGCGAGGCCGAACCTCGCCACCACCATCGGCGGGACGAGGCTCGAGATGGTCAGGGAGACCGGGGCCGAGACGATCATCAGCTGCTGCCCGTGGTGCGAGCAGAACATAGAGGACAGCATCAAATCAGGGGAGTTCCCGGACTGGAAGGTGAGGGATCTGGTCGACCTCGTGTCGGCCGCTTTGGATTGAGGAGGGACGGACTTGAAGGGAACAAAAGCGAAGAGAGGCGGGAAGGTCTCGAAAAAGAAGAAAGGAGGAAGGAAGAAGAAGGAGGCGGGTGCCGAGGACGTGCTCTTCACCAAGAACCCCTCCAGGTCTTATGTTCTCAGAGACATCTGGTTCAGGAGCCTCATGGAGGTCATCGACCAGGAGGAGATCCCCGAGGGGTCGAAGAGGGAGCTCATGTTCCTGACCCTATCGAATGCGATACTCGACATGATGATGGACATCCTCCCCGAGAACGTCTCCTGCCTGCTGGCGAAGAACCTCGATGATTACCTCGCTGTGACCGTGGTCAACCAGGAGAGAAACATCGACCTCCTGCAGACCTTCCAGGAGGAGTTCGAGAAGGAGAAGGGGACGGAGTTCGAGGACGAGACTCAGCTGCTTGAGGCTCTGGACGAGTTCGAAGATCGCTGGTGGAACGCCCCGAGGAAGGAGCTCGACGGCAAGACCCCGAACGACGCGGTCCAAGAGGTCGCGGACAGATACGAGCTTTGAAGTCGAGGATGGAGCTTCAGGCTCGATAGCGAATCGCAGGGTCGATCATGAACTTCGAGCTCCGTTGTACTCTGGCCCTCTCGGCAGTTGCGTACTTCGTTCTGCTCGGGGGCTCCCTCGTCTCTCCGATCCTTCCGCTCTACGCGCTCAGCTTCGGGGTCTCGATGGCCCTGGTAGGCGCTCTCATCTCGGGATTCGGGGTGGCAAGCGTCTTCCTGGACATCCCCAGCGGGATGGTCGGGGACCGCATCGGCCTGAAGCGCTTCATGCTCTACGGCATCGCGATCGTTTTCGTCTCGGCGCTCATATGCGCCTTCGCGATTGACTACTGGATGCTGCTCGTTGGAAGACTTCTCGGAGGTGTGGGGGCGGCGATGTACACGACCACATCGTTCACCTGCATGGGAAGGGTGGCGCCGGAGCACAAGAGGGGGAAGTACATGAGCTTCTACCTCGGCATGCTCCTCCTCGGGGGCGTGAGCGGTCCCGCATTGGGAGGGTTCGTCGCGGATGCGTTCGGCCTCGCCGCCCCTTTCTTCTTCTATGCCACCTTCTCGCTTCTCTCATACCTCCTCATCCATTTTGGTCTGGACGAGGTGGCATTTAAGGCCAGGCCGAGCCGGAGGGGAGGGTTCGATCTCCGCCAGCTCAGAACACTCCTCCGAGACTACACCCAGCTTTCGATCAACCTCGCCATCTTCGCCATCTTCTTCCTGAGAATGGGCGTCGTCGCCACGCTCGTCCCCCTCTTCGCCAGCGCGAACCTGGGGATGGGGATAGCGGCGATCGGGCTTATCCTCGCCCTCTCCTCCTTCACCAACTTCGTCACGATGGTCCCCGCCGGCTCCCTCACCGACCGGTATGGTCGGAAGCACTTCATGTTCTCAAGCCTCTTCCTCTCGGGCGTTCTGACGATCCTCATACCGTTCACCTGGGACGTGGCATCATTCGCAGTTGTCATGGCCCTGCTCGGCCTCGCCTTCGGGCTCTCGGGGCCAATAATCGCGTGGGTGACTGACATCACCGAGGAAAGTCATTTGAACACCGCGATGGGACTGTTCCGGACGATGAGCGATCTTGGCTTCGTCGTCGGTCCAGTCGCCCTCGCACTGCTCCTGCCTTCCGCAGGTGGGTTGATCGGTCCCCTGCCCTTCCTTGTCGCAGCGGGATTGATCATCCTTTCCAGCTTCCTCCTCCTCCGCGGTAGGGACCCGCGCGGAGAAAGGAGAATGAAGCGGAAGGTTGCAGAAACCGTTTAATCCAGGAAAATGCATCAAAGTCTGGATGGTTGTCTCATCCGCTCCTGGAAAGCTCATCCTCCTCGGGGAACATGCGGTCGTATTCGGGCAGCCCGCGATCGCCCTGGCGATAAGCCTGAGGCTCCGCTGCTCCGCCTCGCCTTCCGCGCGCCACACCGTTAACGGTCAGCCCCTCTCCGACAAGTTCCATCCTTACATTCACGCCGCGATAGGCAGATTCTGGGACGGGGAGCCATTGAGCCTCGATATTTCCTCGGACCTCCCCTCAGGATCGGGCTTGGGCTCCTCGGCAGCTGTGACGGTCGCGGTCCTTGGAGCGATCGACCGGATGAGGTCCGACTCCACCGAGTCCTCGGTGGCCGAGAGGGCCTTCGAGGTGGAATCGATCGTCCAGGGGAGGGCGAGCCCGGTGGACACATCGACCTGCACGCACGGCCGAGGGATATTCATCGACCGGTCCCGGGGAGACCGCTTCCTATGGGAGATACGAAGAGACACGAGGAAATGGTTCATCCACCACTGCGAGGCACCGGAGATGGGCATGGTCGTCGGATACACCGGGGTCAACGCCCATACGGGACCTTTGGTGGCAAAGGTCAAGCGGTTCGTGGACCGATCCTCCTTCGGAAGGGAGCTCATCGAGGAGATCGGGCAGATCGCCGTCGAGGGTCGCGGCAGGCTCGTGGCGGATGACAGGGTCGGTCTCGGTCGTCTCATGAACAGGAATCAGAAGCTCCTGGCCGTGCTGGGAGTGTCCTCTCCCGAACTCGAGAAGCTGATCGATGCGTCCCTTCCGCACTCGTACGGAGCCAAGCTCACCGGCGCCGGAGGCGGAGGAAGCATGATCGCCCTGACAGACGAACCGCAAAAGGTGTGCGGCGCGATCACTCGAAGGGGAGGGACTCCATTCGTCGTCAGGACCGGAGTGGAGGGTCTGAAGGCGGAGGAGGTCTAGAGAGAAGCGCGCCTTCGGAAGGGACAGGAGTCATCCGGGCGGAATGTCGATCAGGACGAGAGCCGAGTCGGACCTTGCCTCAAGCCTGACCTTCTCCGCCTTCGATATTCTCGCTTGATCCCCTTCGCCGACGGTCGTTCCGTCGATTGCCAGCTCCCCTCGGCCCAGATAGACGAAGGTTAGTCTGGAGGGATCGGTCTCGAAGTCCAGGGTCCTCCCCCGATCCAGCTCAGTCCTGAAGATCGTCGAATCGGTGTTCATCCCGAGCGCCCCATCCAGTGCCCTTCCCGAGGCGAGCGGAAGAAGAGCGTTCCTCCACTTCGATCGTCCGAAGCTCCTCTGATCGTAACTCGGCCCTGCCCCTTTCGTCCGCGGCCTTATCCAGATCTGGTATAGATGGACCGGGTCCCGCCCGCGGTTGAACTCCGAATGCGTGATCCCGGTCCCGGCCGACATGCGTTGCACATCCCCCTCCCTTATGAGGGCCTGATGCCCCCCGCTGTCCTGGTGGGTCAGCTCCCCCTCGAGCATGATAGTGACTATTTCCATCTCCCTGTGTGTGTGGGAGGGGAAGCCCCTTCCCGGTGAGATCCGGTCGTCGTTGAAGACCCTCAGCGCCCCGAACTCGACATTCGAGGGGTCATAGTAGTCATCGAAAGAGAAAAGCCAGTAGGTCTTCAGCCAGCCGATGTCTGAGAAGTGGCGCTTCGCCGCAGGAATAACCTGGATCAAGATGTTCTGCCTCCCGGTTGGATTCACTAGCGCCTGCGAACCCGGGATATTTGAACTTTTTCGAATTGAGGAAATGAAAAGGGAGAAGGATGAGAGAGAAGACGGAACGAAGGACTCAGATGAATTCCTCGAATTCCCTGACGAGCTCGGGGTATTTCCTCTTGATGACCGCCAGTATGTTCCCGACTGACATCTTCTCCACCCCCACCTCGGCGAGCGTCTGGATGATCTTGTCGAAGGTCTCGTCCGAGAGCGTGATGAGCTTCTCCTTCGCCATCCAGTTGCGCCAGAGATTGTTCTCGAGCCTGTTGCGCCAGAGCCTCTCGTATTCCATCAGGGCGGATTCGCTGAAGTCCCCTGCCTCCGCCGCCTTCGACAGGACCTTCCCCGCGAAGGTGCCGGTTATGCAAGCGTTGTGAATGCCCCCGCCCGTGATCGGGTCGATGATCCGGGCCGCGTCCCCGACAAGGAGCAGGCCGTCCACGACCGCCTTCTCGACCGGCGGCGAGACCGAGACCGCCCCGCTGACCGCGTCCAGGGGCTGTCCCTTCCTCAGCCTCTCGTCGCTCTCGATGAAGTCGTCCAAGTATTTCTTGACCTGACCAGGCTTCTTCAGCTTCGACAGCAGCACCCCGATCCCGACGTTCGCCGTGTGCTCGTCCTTCGGGAAGATCCACACGTACCCTCCGGGCGCGGCGCTGCCGACGATGAACTCGCAGTACTTGTAGTCGTGGTCGATGTTGGTGAGCCGGTACTGGAAGCAGGAGGTCACGTCGCTGGGCTTGAGCGTCGTATCGATCCCCGCCCACCTCCCCACCTGCGATTCGAAGCCGTCGGCTCCGACGACGCATCCCGCGGCGACGTCGAGCGTCTTCCCGTAGGAGGCGAGCTTGACCCCCTTCACCGCTCCCCCTTCTGTGATCAGGCCCACCGCCGAGGTCTTGAGCATGATCTCCGCCCCGGCCTTCGCGGCGTCCGCGGCGAGCGCCTTGTCGAACATGTCCCTCTCAAGCACCATTCCGACCTCGTTCCCAGCCATCCTCTCGTTGATGACAAACGCATGGCCGCCAGGGGAGACGATCTTCGCCCCGTCCACCTCGGTCGCGATCCACTTCCTGTCAGGACGTATTCCGACCTCATCCAGCGAGGCTCTCGACAGGCCTTCTCCGCATCTCACCGGGGAGCCGATCTCCTGCCTCTTCTCGACCATCAGGACGCGCGCCCCTCCCAGCGCGGCATGCTTCGCCGTCATGCTCCCGGCCGGGCCTGCGCCCACGACAACGACGTCGTACTCCTTCCTCATTTCCTCGCCTCCAGCTCGAGCGCGCCGACGGGGCAGATCCTCACGCATCTGCCGCACCGGTTGCATTCGTCGTCGAACTCAAGAAGGACATCGTTCAGGTAGATCGCATTGACGGGGCAGGTTCCGACGCATGCCCCGCAGTGCATGCATTTCTCGATAGTGACTATCATTCCTCGACCCCCCTCAGGTGAACTCCGTCCCCCTGGTCTTCCTCCACTCCTCGATCGGAACGGAGAACTTCCTCTCCACTTCCTCCCTGTAGGTCGGTCCGCCGTTGTAGGCGCAGAAGGGGATGATCCTCCCATCGGGAGTGGCATAGTGGATGACGCACCTCTTCACCCTTTCAATGTCGTAGTTGTAGTCGTCCTGGAAGTGCATCCCCCCGACGAACATCATCCTCCACGAGAACTCGGCAAGGCCGGACTTCGTCTCGTCGCTGAAGACCGTCTCCATCATCCGCAGGAACTTGATCAGGTTCAGTCCCTCCGGCGCCTTCTCCTTGCTGATGTGCTTCTTCAGGATGTTCAGGGCCTTGACCTTTGACGGGAACTTGACCTTCGCCTTCTCCGCCTTCTCCGAGAGTGCGTAGAGCTCCTTGAACAGGGGCTCGACCTCGACGAATCGCGTCAGCGGAATGACATTGTCCGCGTCCTGAATGAAGAGGTAGCTGGCGAGACCGCAATGAGGATGCGACGTGAAGGTGACCTTCGGCTGATCGAGCAGGGAGGAGACGAGCGTGGAAATCGGCACGACCGTGGGAACGGGATACCAATCGTCCCTGTTCACGTAGCTAGTCTGCTCCTCCAGGTCGTGGACGAGGTCGGTCAGCGTGTACCGTCCCTTCTCCCTTTCCTCCTTGCTTATCCGTCCCGTGAAAGCAACTGGCTGGTAGTTGACCCCCCTGATCACATCGGAGTTCTCGATGGCGAACCTGAGGATCGGTCCGACCTGGTCGTCGTTAACTCCCTTCACAATCGTGGGGACGAGAACCACCGAGGGCCGCCTCTCCATCTTCCTCAGGTTCTCGATGACCTTCATCTTCACATCCAGCAGCGATCGCCCCCTGGTCGTGACATAGATGTCCTCCCTGAGCCCGTCGAACTGGAGGTAGATTGTATTGAGACCGGCCTCGGCCGCCTTCCTGAGGAACTCCTCGTCCTGGGCGATTCTGATCCCGTTGGTGGCGATCTGGATTTGGGCAAATCCAAGTTCCTTCGCCTTCCTGATCACGTCGAGGAATCTCGGATAGATGGTCGGCTCCCCGCCCGAGAACTGGACCGCGGGAGTCGGCACGGGTTTCTGATTCCTCAAGTTCTCCAGCATGCTCACGACTTCTTCGTATGAAGGTTCATATACGTAACCCGCGGCGTTGGCGTTCGCGAAGCAGATGGGACATTTGAGGTTGCATCTGTTGGTGAGGTCGAGGTTCGCGAGGGAGGTGTGGCTCAAGTGCAGGTCGCAGAGACCACATTCGTTCGGGCATACCTTCGCTCCCTTGATGAGGGGATCGAGCACTCCCACGCCATCATAGGCGAAGCCTTCAGCCTTGAGATAGAGAGCAGCGTCGGACCAGTAGACATCGGTCACCTTGCCGTGAACCGGGCATTCCTTCTCCATGAGTACCCTCCCCTCAGACTCATAGATCGTCGCCGGGATGATGCTCTTGCACTCTGGGCAGAGGGACTCTGTCTTCTTCGGAAGTCCTTTCGGAAGGACGCTTTCCTTGGCTATCAATTGCTCACCTTTCGGTTGCGATTGCCAAGGTAACGATTTAATACTTATGTAGCTCCTTTAGCTACAAGATGTAAGATGGACCTGATGCACGTGTTGAATCTGGACCTCAAAGGCATTGAGGAAGAGTACGCCAAGATCGCTTCCGTTCTCCGCATGATCGGGTTGTCGGATTACGAATCTCGTTCGTACACCGCCCTCATCGCTCAGGGGCGGGGGACGGCAGACGAGGTGGCCGGGCTGGGAGGTATTCCCAGGACATCTGCGTACAAGGCATTGCAGGCATTGAAGGAAAGGGGATACGTCAGTATGAGTGAAGGACGCCCCACGATCTTCCACCCCGTGCCCCCGCGCGAGGTACGGGAGAAGCTCATCCACGAGGTGGGGGAGGCGTTCGACAAGCTCGAGGCGGTTCGAGGGATTCTCAGTGAGAAGGGCACACCTCAGCTGGTCTTCACCATTCTAGGTAGAGAAAGAGTGCTTGTCAAGATAGGGGAGATACTCGATTCGGCGACGAATCGGCTCTTCATCTCCACGCCATCCATGCCCGCCATACGAACCCTTCATTCGCAGAAGTTCAGAGACGCGGTCAAGAGGGGGGTTGGGATCACACTCGTGGTCGAGCCTTTTGTCAAAGTGCCAGAGGCCACGAAGGTGTATCGCAGATCAGGTCTCCTCGCCACGGATGTGATAAGTGACGGCAATCAGGCCCTGATAGCGTCGCCCGATCTCTCCATATGTGGCTACTCCGACAACCCATTCCTCGCAGGGCATCTGGAAGGCTTCATGCTGGCCGCTGTCGACAGGACGCATGGAAAGACCCCTCCCTGATAGGAGCGATTGTCGCGGCGTTTTCGAGGAGCCCGCCGTCCACATCGATCTGGTGTAGTGTGCACGTAGCTTCAACGGCTTTATTTTCCCGCATCCTCGGGCTCTAGGATGAGAGAAAGGATCGAAGTCTGGTATTCCGCACTGAAGTCGCTGGATAGATTGACGAAGTCCAAATCGGGGCAGATGCCGTTCTCGCTCGTCGCAGTCCTCCTGTTGGTTTTCTCGAGCGCGAGCGTCGTTCTCATCTCCGGGATGAACTCACGCATAGGAGACGACCATCCAAGCTCGGAATCCCTCGGAGAGATGAAAGAAGCCATCGATTCCGCAGTCCTCCAGATCGAACAGGCCGCCCTCTCCATTGCAGTGGACGTTATCGGAGAGATCCGTGACCTCAACGAGAGCGAGATGAACAGGAGATTCAACTCCTCCCTCAACGAGTTCATCAAAGACAGGTATCCTATCCTCATCGGTCGCCACCTCATCGACATAAACGAAACCAGTGTTTCTCTCAGCTTCCTCAGGATGACCATGGACGAGTTGTATCCCGAGTTCGTCGGGGGCCCGTCCGGGGCCTTTGGATGGAACAGGACGACCGTTCCCGCATACTTCTCGATCTACGGCACCTGCAAGGTCTCTGCAAGAGGCGAGGACGGTTTCCTTGTCAGGGAGCGGGAGATCAGCGAAGCGATCTACCTCCCGTTCCCCTTTCTGACGAACCGGCTGCAGAGTTTCTCCGACTCGGTGGCGGGGGGAAGGAGCGAGTTCGAGAACACAGTGCGATACGAGCTCTCAGCGCTGGCCCAGGATCGAGTGCTACGAGGATACGGTATCGGATCCAGGGACGGGAGCCTCGGGACGGCGACCGTCCTGACAGAGCAGGACGTCGTCGATGCCTTCAACCTCGCCCTGCTTCTCGAACAGCGGAAGCATTTCCGAGCGATCGACCAATCGGCCCTCGACTCCCTTGCGCAGGATACGAACTTGCCGGGCTCTCTCCGGATCGCCGATCTTCTTTCCGACAGGAACATAAGCGGGACTCTGGATCCTGCCGAACTCTTCCTCGGTCTCTACGGCTCGGAGGGCTACGACACAAGGCTCATCTTGGCCGAGAGTCTGTACGCCGTCGCAGATCAACTGGTGCTGAAGTGGCTTGAGTTCTTTCATCTCATCGATGCCGCCGAATTTGTCGAGCAGGCGGCCGACCTGTCGAATTTCGCCCTTTCGTACATAGTCGAGGCGATGCTCGGTGTCGATTCCCTGCAGGACTCGGTGCTGGGATGGATTCGAGAACGTCTCGCCGCCGCTGGCTTCCAGGAGGCATACTATCGCTACATGAACTATGGATCACCGGACGCCCTCATCGAGATCCCGGCGCATCGAATGGTCTTCTTCAATGACGCGAACGAAAGCTTCCCATTGGTGCTGGTAGGTCCTCGTTACGTCGATTTCAAGCCGTACGATCTCTTCGCCACCGATGCGTGGAAATGGTTCTATTCTCAGTACAAGATCGCAACATGCGAGTTTGCCGAGACCCTTGACAACTTCATCAAATCCATCGCCCAAGGCATTGCATTCAAGACCAATCTCCCGATCGTGTCCTCCTCATTCGACCCCTTCGACCATACGGGATATGCGGAGAACCTCCGGGAGACGATAGGCGATGCAATCCTTGATCGCGAATCCTGGATGGAGACGGCCCTCCACTACGCTACCGAGTCAACCCTCATCGTCGATCAGATGGGGGAGGCCTTCCTCCGCTTCATCGATTCCTACTGGCAGGAGCTGTTCGAGAGGAACTCGACCGTCGAGGAGGCAATCCATGCCTTCGCTGAGGGAGTGGTTCATGAGTTCTCCTCCCAGTTGTCCGGCTTCGGTCCCGAATCGGTGAGAATCGCAGTCAATCGGGTGTACTGGGAGGCGATGTCATCAAACTGGGGCTTGAAGGAGGAGATTCTTGGAGCGTTCGATGCGAGGGTCGATCTAAGGCTGGACGCCTTTAAGGCCGCGTTCGGCAACTCACCATCTGACGACCGCGGCGGATGGCTCGGGGAAACACTCTCAGGCATCGTCTACGGCACGGTCGGAGGATTCCCTGAGTTCGAGCAATTGATGTCGGGCATGGCCCTCAGGCTGATCGAGGACACATGCAATTCCTTCGCGGTCCGAGCAGATCCAGTCTTCCTGCCTTTCCCAAGGTTGGGCGAATTTACTCTCCATTCCGAAGATGGATGGACCATTCTGGAGGGTCTGGGTGTCGAATCCGAGACGAACGGCTCCGGCCCAACCTTGCATATCGGAAATGATCTCCGGGTCAATATCGTCGAGCCTTGGGAATACAGCCCGAACGAGCAGTATCCCAACAGGCACATTACCGACCTCGACAACTTCACTTTCAGGCCGTTCACCACTCAGTGGCACGTTTCCCTTTCGGGCTCCTTGAACGCTGTTCTCAAAGCGAAGGCGATAGCCTCAGGCCTCTTCGGGGACCTCGCCTCCGCCTCGACGACAGTCCCTTTCGACATGAGCTTCACGATAAGCGCTCAGAGCGGCTGGCCGTTGAAAGGCGTCCGCTACGAATCCACCTCCACCCTTCTGAAGGAGGTCTCGAGATTCCTTGAAGGGATATGGTCCCAAGTATGCGGAGGGATAGGGTTCATCGCTGGCGGGATTTCGAAGGCCTTCTCCTTCCTGCAGACGATGTTCTCCACGCTGCTTTCCTACGCAGTCAAGGTCGTCGAGTTCCTCGCGAACGTGCTCCAGACTATGGTCTCGGCAGTCCAGGATTTCTTCTTCAAAGGCGCCACCACGGTGGTCGGCTGGATAGCGGAGGGTGTGTCGGCACTGTTGGGAACGGTACGGTTCAACCTGACGATATTCGGACTGAGTTTCTCGGTCCAGACTAACGTGGCCGATCTGGCTCTCGGCTCGACCAAGGACATCCTGAGGATCACCTTCTCATTGTGCGCCCTGGGTGCCACATTGTCCATATCGGCTCGAATCCTTCGGCTGGGAGCGGGCTACTACGACATTCTCGCGAATGCAACCCTCTCCACTGACGCGTGGACGGTGAGCGTGGTGATCGATCCTCTGATGAGGGTCTTCAGGCATTTCGTGGAGATCAGGGGTGTCTTTGGGAATCGTGCTTTCGAACTCAACGTTCCGGAAGTGGTCCAATATGAGCGGCTCAGGCTCTCGCTCTCCGAAGTGCCGGGAATCGGCGCCTTCCTGTCGAGCATCCCCATGCCATTCCCCGGGCTGGTAGGCTCCGTCGACGCCGGATTCGAACTGAAGTACAACCTTCCCTTCACGAACCATCTCGTCATCAACGAGTACGAGCGGAACCCGCCTGGGAGCGACTATGGACGAGAGTGGATCGAGATATACAACCCGACCGAAACCGCCCAGAGCCTCGCCGGATGGACGATCGAGACCTCCCACGGCGCCCAGAGGCTCGAGGCCCTCGGGGACCGTTCCATCCAGCCCCGTTCCCACGCTGTCTTCGTCATGGAGGGCCAGGCGCTCGACAACGGAGGCGAGGTCAAGTTCCCCCTGATGGAATGCATCGTCCTCCGAAATCCATCGGGCGAGCGCGTGGACTCAACCCCATGGACCACCGACTACTACAACGACGGTCGCACATGGCAGAGGGTGAGCGACGGCGCGGACCGATGGGCGTTCAAGGAGGAGACGGCGGGAAGGTACAATGGGAAGAGGGCGTCGGGCAACACGGATTTTGACTGGATGCGGAAAGCAGTCCTGGATGCGGCGGCGAGTGCGTTCGGGGAGATCTCCGATGTGACGGTGAACATGGACGCACTCGGGAGGCTCGTCAAGCGGGCAGTAGAGAAGCTCGTCGAGAATTGTATCGAGGCTCTCGCTGACTCGATCGTCGAGCTGCGGGTCTACGTGGAGGTCGCGGTCAAGGACTACTCCTCATCCGCCAGAGCGGGTTTCGCGATCAGCCTCGTCGCGACCGGGGAGTTCGTTGAAAAGGCGATAAAGCATCTCATCCGGATGGTCGCTGACGCTATAGGCAACATGATCAACCCCTGCCACGCCGGGGAGGAGACCAATGCGGCGGAGAGTGCCCTCGAGGACGTCTATGTCAGGTTCGGCGCCTTCGGCGAGATCGGGCTTCCGAGAATGATCTCCAGAGCGGTCGAAGGCACGAGCGTGAGGTTCGATGCCCTCGTGGAGGCGAATCTGCCAGCCGTCGCCAGTCTCATGGGCAAGGAGCTCGGCAGCTGGAGGGTGACATTCGGTCTTTGCATCTCGGAGGTTCCTGGAAGCATTCTGCCGACGGTTTTCGGCGTTGGCACTGACAAGCTGGCGGACGTGTGGATCTTCAGGGCGTCTGTGTTCGAGACTTGAGCGGATCCCTCCGACCCAGATAAGGTGAACCCGCTGACCGATGCCCCGGACCCCTCCCCAAATTTCATTATGTCGCTTGTGGATACTCTGCGACATGGGAGCCATCGGGGGACTCAGCCCTCTGGACATCGGGGACGCCCAGTGGATGCAGGACTATGGCTGGGCCCTGCTGGCCGTTGCGGGCCTCTTCATCGTCTCCCTCTATCTCTGGTCCTATCTGTCCAAGCACTTCCAGAAGATGAAGGTCAAGGAGGGGAAGTATCTCGACTCCGACGTGATCGGCTTCCTCGATCACGTAGTCAAGGCGTTCATCATCATCGTCTTGGCCTTCTCCGCTTTGTACGTCGCCTCCCTCGTCTCCGATGCCTTCAGGGAGAACGTCTGGAACCACTTACTGGGATACATCCTTGAGATCATCTTCATCATCGCGATCGTCCTGATCGCCATGCTCATCGTCAGGATCCTCCGCAGGATCGCGAGGAGAGCGAGGGTGAAGGCGACGAGTCATGAAACACTGCATACGAGCGCTGTCGAGTTCACAAGCCTGTTCCTCAGCTATGTCGTCTACGTCATTGTGGCGGTTGTGGTGATAGTCATCTTCGTCTCGATGATCCCCGGGGCGGACCCCTACACCGCACTGATTCAATTCGTGTCGGACAATGTCGCGGCCATCATGTCTACCGTGGTCATCATCATCGCCGTCTACTTCGTCGTCAAGCTGATCGAGGCGATCCTCGAGGA
>DYTM01000068.1 GCA_020725985.1 Methanomassiliicoccus sp. | reverse complement strand
ATTTGCGATCGGAGAAGTGAACTCTGGAAAGATGCTGCTAGGTGTCCCATTGATTGCCTGCACGGATTGGAGATTGGATGAATCCTGGGGAAACGTCTCTTGCCGGTCTTTGGTACTGTAAAGATAAGTTTTTAAATAGATTTATCAATACAGTCCCAAGATGCACAAGTTGAATCTGAATGAATTGAGGGTCTTCAAGGAAGTATGTTTGGGACGGTCTTCGGTCAACGAAGTAGCCGGATCCCTGGGAATCCCAAGGCCTTCAGTCTATAGGATACTCTCGTCACTGGAGAGGAAGCGCCTCCTGCGGCCAAGGCAAGGAATGCACCGGGCGAGAGCATCGGTCAGTTATCTCTCGCACGCCGAAGCTCTCCGCGACTTCGTGCTCTCCGAAGTGCATCCCTTGTCTGCCATATCGGATTCGAGACTACTTGTAATGCTCTCCGTTTCCTCACGGCCGAAGTCTCTCAGGCGTGTGAGCGTGGAAACTATGTTGACCCCAGAGACGGTGAGGAAGTATGCAAGGTTCCTCGCTGAATATGGAATTGCCGCCATGAAATCCGGAAATGTGTCTCTCGCTCTTTACGATTCCTTGACGAGATCCTTCCTGCAGAGATATTCGAGGGGGGTTGCTGGTGCGATCCTCGCTGATGCCTCTAGTCATGGAATAATCCGGTGGAACGAGGATCTTCAGTTCGTATTCTCCGCCCCTCGCGGGGAAACAGTCCCTGATTCTGTTCCGACAGCGACCACTGCCATGGCGGACTACGGACTCGCGTTCTTCTCCAGGGATTCCTTCCATCACTGGGCGTACTGGCATCCTCGATTGAAAGCCGAGGATGTGGCGATCCACAACATTCTCATCAATCCTCACAGCACAAGACATATTTCGTACGCCCTCCTGCTGTTGGCGAAGGCCGGGTTCAATCAGGAGTACCTTCTAGAAGAGGCACGCTCCCTCGGCTTGAAAGAGGGTCCAGAGATCCTCGCTTACCTCCGGGGAGAGGAGGTCGGGAACAAGTTCTTCCCTCCGAGATCGGAATTCGCTGAGCTCCGCGCCCAGTACAAGGTGGTGCTGTGAGGTACTTCGACAAGGATGAAGTCCTTGATTTCTACAGGTCGATACCCGCGGGAAGCTTCAGGATGATGACCGTCTACATGATTGGAGGCGGGGCGATGGCGCTCAGAGGAGAAAAAGAGGCGACGAAGGATATCGATCTAGTCGTGGAATCGCATGAGGACTCAGAAGCTTTGAGGGACGTGCTCCTGCGTATCGGCTTTCGCCCTCTCGGCGATACTCCCGAGGATTGTTTCATGATGACCGATGCTGTAATGCTGGAGAGAAGGGACGGGCTGAGAATCGACATCTTTGTCCATCGGGTCTGCGGAGGTCTTGTGTTCTCGGACGCGATGAGGAATCGGTCCGAGTTTGTGGGGGATTTCGGCGGTCTTCTTCTATACATGGCGGCACGCGAGGACATCTTCCTCTTCAAGAGCGTCACCGGAAGGGCAAGAGATGTCGACGATATGCTCGTCATTTACGATGAAGGCCTGGACAAGGAAACGGTGTTCGCGGAATGCGCGCGCCAGAACGATCTTGCCGATCCCCCGCTCTCTCGGATATGGGAAGCGTTTCTTTTGGCGAAGATCGAGGAGATGGAAGAGAAATCGGAAATGCCAATTCCCTGGAAGCGCCAGCTGAGAGACAAAACTGCCCTCTCCCTCGAACGCAGGCTGCTGCCTCAACTGATTCTGGAGGGAAAGGACACGGTGAGAGAACTCGCCTCCTATCTCAAGCTGAACGAACAAGTGGTGAGAAGGTCCGTGCGTCGGCTGGAGGCCGAGGGGATCATTCTTTCAGACAAGGGAAAGAGGCCGAACATTCTCAGGGTCGCCAGATGGCACAAATGAAGGCGATCGGTATCGTGGGAATCTTCGCACCCCTTGGGAGTAGTACTCGGCCGTTCCTGAGATTGCTTAAGTATCCGCCCGGTCATAGTTGCTGGCGATGGCTCGCAGGCAGGTCAGCCTCACCCTCTCCTGGGCGGCGGTCATATCCCTTTTCCTGGCGACGGAGTACGCCATATTCTCCTCCAATCTCTTCTGGACGGTGATGGGGTTCTGGGCCCTGTGCATCGCCGTCCTTCCGGCGGTCGTGTACAGGGACATGAGGAACATCCTCCCCTTCGAGCTCCTCTTCCTCATCACCATCCCCTTCTACATGTTCCTCGTCTCCGATGCGATGGGCTGGTCGTACAAGCCGTGGTTTGACAACCTGCAGAGAAGCGCGCAGGTGATAGCGATATTCTTCATCGGCTTCGTCACGGTCATCGATTTCCACGCCTACACGGCCCTGAGCATGAACAAGCCGTTCGCGGTCGTGTTCACCGTCATGCTGACGATGGCGTTGAGCTCCTTCTTCGCCATCGGCTCCTTCCTCTCCGACGAACTTTTCGGATCAACGATCGTCCAAAGCAACAGAGAGCTGATGGTCGACCTCCTCCACTCTGCCTTGGGAGGCGTGGTGATGGGCTTCGTTCTCACTTTCTACATGAAAAGAATGCCGCTCGAGAGGCTCGAGCGGTACAGCCACGGAAGGCTGGAGGGCGGGGAATGAATCGGGCGAGGGCCCAGATCTTCCTTTCATACTTCTTTCAAATCGCCCTGATAGGTCTTGTCGTGGTGAGTTTGGTGGTGGGGGACATGTACTCCGCCATCTCCTCCGTCTTCGGCTTCATTCTCATAAGCATCCCAGCGCTGCTGAGGCGGGAGAGGGTCGTCGTCCTCCCGTTCGAGCTCAATCTTTGGATTTTCCTTTCGATATTCCTGCACAACTTCGGCCTCCTCCTCCACTTCTACGACATTCTATGGTGGTGGGACAAGGTGACCCACTTCCTCTCCACCTCCCTCATCGCCGCGTTCGGGTTCATCGGCATCGTCATCGTTGACAAGTACGCCAAGACCATCGACATCCCAGTCAAGTTCCTCCCGTTCTTCATCGTCGTCTTCGTCATGGCGATGGGTGTGCTCTGGGAGATCATCGAGTTCGCCTTCGATCAGACGCTCGGCACAGGAATGCAGTACTCGCTGTCGGACACGGTGACGGATCTCGTCTTCGATCTGGTCGGGGGGCTGGCGGTCGGGGCAGTCGGCCCAATCTATCTCAAGTACCGGACTGTCGACGCCCTGATCCAGGAACTGAAGGTGGAGGGGACTGTCAAGAAGATGAAGGCAAGGAGGCAGAAAGGATGAAGATTCGAGGTTCGACGCCTCGGCAATTGTTCATTTCTCCTTCCCGCTCATGATTCTTCATACGTTTGTAAACAGACAACCAGATATAGTCCCTCCTTCCACTGGTCCTCCGAGAAGATGAACGGCCGGAACACGGTTCTTTGGGCAATCATCGCGCTGATAGTCGTTGTGGCAGTCGGATTCATGATCGCCGCGACGTTCTTCGCGCCGGCAGATGGATGGTGGATGGGGGATCATATGTCCTCCTTGACAGGCTGGGGATGGATCCTCATGATCGCGATGATGGGTCTCGTTCCCGTCGTCATCATAGCGATCATCGTGTTGCTTGCCAGGCCTTCGCAGCGTCCGCCTTCCCCGCCCTCCTACCCACCGCAGCCCCGGACTGACCTTGAGGAGGGGAGGGGGAGAAAGGAAGCGCTCAACATCATCGGGGAGAGGTACGGCAGGGGCGAGATATCGAGGGAAGAGTACCTGAGGATGAAGGAAGACCTCGAATGACCGCAAAAGCCCGGGAACCGGGCAATCCCGACCTGAACAGTAAGGCTCAAGGGTCATAGAGGACCGCAGTCAAGGACTGAGCCTAGGGATACCCGCGAATGATACCGAGCCTTGTGATCATGTTCAGGGAGACGCTCGAGGCGGCACTCATAGTCGGCATCGTCCTCGTGCTGCTCTCGAGGACCCGGCAGACACGATACAATCGCACTGTTTGCTATGCAATCGCCGCGGGAATCGCCGCGAGCGTCGTCATCGCCCTCATCTTCGAGCTCCTCGCGGGGGGATTCGAAGGGAGGGCGGAGGAGGTGTTCGAGGGCACGGTGATGCTCTTCGGGGCGGGACTTCTGACGACTGTGATATTCTGGATGATGAAGCAGAGGAACGTCGCTGCCGATCTTGAAAGGAAGGTATCGCTCGAGCTGTCCGAGACCCACAGGCTCGGGTTATTCCTCCTTATCTTCTTCTCGGTGCTGAGGGAGGGGGTCGAGTCGGTCATCTTCCTCGGTGCGGCGAGCTTCACCTCGACCGACAACAACCTCGTCGGGGCGATGATCGGGATGGCGGCCGCGGTCGGCCTGGCATACTTCGTGTTCAAGGGATCGAAGAAGGTAAACATCAGGCGTTTCTTCCAAATCACGAGCATTATCCTCATCCTCTTCGCCGCCGGCATGGTTGTCCAGAGCGTCGGGGAGTTCCAGGAGGCCGGGGTCGTCCCGGCCGGGGTCGAGCACGTGTGGGACGTCAATCCCCCGGTGAACCCTGACGGCAGCTATCCCCTTCTTCACGACAAGGGGTATGTCGGCGGCATGCTCAAGAGCCTCTTCGGATACACTGGGGCTCCCTCGCTCGCGCAGCTTCTGAGCTACGCCGCGTACATCCTCATCGCGATCGCGCTTTGGAGATACGTCGACCGATCCTCTCGGAAATCGGCCGAGGGGCCGGGTTCGGACGAGGCAGCTTCACAAGATGGCGCGCCCTGACCGGACGTGGGCAATTCTATCCAGTAGTCACATTTCTGCGAGAGTAGCACGAGTTCCTCCGTTCGATGTACTGACGATCCTTTCTTACGAGGTAAGGGGGATTTCCTTGCCGGAAACGTAAGAATCTCTCCGATGAAGGATCATTCCTGACCGGAACTGGGTCGTGATCCAGGGTCGGAATGGATCAGATTCACGTCCGAAGGCCGCCCGTTCGCGCCCTTCCTGTCTCTCATTATATCGACGAAGGTCTCGATCAAGGCCAGGCCGTATCTCGCTCCCACCAGCGCTGGAAGGGGATCGTCCCTGGCGAAGTTCGCGTGGCAGTCGGCCGAGAGCCAGGATCTGCCCAATCCTTGAACGAAAGAAGACCCTGGTTCCTCAGCGACCAGTACGCTTGGAAGTCCCTCAATGTCTCGACCCATCTGACCCCGTCCTTCCAGCCGGCGGGCGGGTCGACGGGCAAGCCCGCAAGATATACTGGATGAGTGGGAAGTTGACCCCTGCGTACACTGGGGCGAGGTTCGGAAGCACCTGGCGGGGATTGAGCTCGATGAGCTTCAGTTCGTTGTCCCTGGAGTCCCTCTTGAACTCGACGAATCCCATTCCCCTGTATCCGAGCCCTTGGAGGAACCTCAGGCCGAGCTTCACCACTTCCTCGTCATGAACGCCCTCGACCATCGTCGCGTTTCCGAAATCCGTAGGATGCTGTCTGGTCTTTTCGTGAACGAATAGGGCGATTGGCTTGCTATCCTCGTCCAGGTAGGCATAGAGAGAATGGTTGTTCGAGGATGTTCCCATGACCACCGACTGCACCATGACCTCGAGGCCGGTAGGAATGATGGTCTTGAATTTATCCAGTAGTTCGGGAAAAGTCCTCACGGGGAATCCCTTGCACGGGAAGACCCTCGCCCAGAGGTGGGAGTTGTAGGGCTTGATGAGCGCCGGGAACTCGATATCGTCTCTGATCTCTTTGAGATTCCCGACCGAGTATGGATAGATGGTCCTCGGAATTGGGATCCCCAGCCTTTCCGCCATTGCATACTGAATCCTCTTGTTCACGGTTGCCTCAACGATCGCCTCCGGGGGAGAGTCGAAAAGGAAGTGCCGGCCGAGCGTGTTCCTATTCCTGGAGACGATGAGGACCCAATCGTCCGATGTGGGTATGACTATCCCTTTCATTTCGAGTTCGGCGCCCTTCTTCAACAAGACATCCGTGGCTCCGTCGGGATCGTCGACCGGATCTGGACAAAGTACGGGGTAACAGTACCTCGAGGAGAAAGCGATTGCCTCCCCTGCCTTGGAGATGGTGAATGTCCTTATGCCGGCCCTTCCGAGGGTTCGGACGACACCGAGTGCGTTCGTCGAGCCTCCGAGGACGAAAGCGGTCGGCATTGATCTCAGGATTCCTCCCTCAGCCGCCATGGGTGGGTTGACCACACGACTCACAGAGGCATTAATGTTTCACCCATCGCGCCGCCTGACTCCCCGAAATCTGGTCCAGCCTTTCGAGAGCTGAAGGAAAAATCGATCTCAGGTGAGGAACCTGCAATTTCCCCGTGGGACTGCGATCTCGAACCTGGCGCCCTTCCCGTAGACGCCGGTCTCGGATATGGTCATGCCGGTCATCGCCAATATGTCCCTGACCATCTGCAGCCCGTGACCGTTGGAGAACAATCTCTTCTTCTTTTCCTCGGGGACTCCAACTCCGTCGTCCTCGACAATCAGTTTCACATCCTGCCCGATGCGCTTGCAGTGGATCTTCACGGTCTTCACACCGTTGCCGTGTCTTCTTGCATTGTCCACCAGATTGTGGAACACCCTGTCGAGCATCGGGTCAGCGAACAACTCAATGTCGCACAAATCGATCTTCAGCGAGATGCCCTTCAGGTCCAATCCCACCAGCGCGTCTTCGATGCTCTTCCGCGGGTCCTTCCACACCGGGGCCTTCGTTCCGACCTCCTGGTAATCCTTTGCGAAGTCCAGCGCGTTCTTTATGGCAGTCGCCGCACCCTCCGCCTTCTCAAAGTACTTGTCAAGGCGAGGGTCCTTGATGCCTGTTGCCGCCAGGTCTGCGTAGCCGGTGATGACCGAGAGCTGGTTCATGATGTCATGCCTCAGCATTGAGCCGCAGAGGTTCAGCTTGCTGGTGGCGAGCCTCAGCTCCTCCTCCCGCCTCCTCGCTTCCGTGATGTCAACGCCTGTGCAGACAACAGATTCCACGTTCCCGCTCTCGTCGAGCATCGGGGTCTTCGTGATCGCGACTAGCTTCCTCTCCCCTTTCGAGGTGGTAATCCATTCCTCGATGCGTATCGTGCTCTTCTTCTCAAAGGCTTCACTGTTGCTGGCGATGCAGGCCTGGCATTCATCTTTTATCGAAATGACATCGCGGAGCTTCCTGCCCTCGATATCCTCCCTCCTCGATCCGAGGAACTCCGCCCTGGCCTTGTTAACGGTGCCGTAGGTCTCGGGATCGGGCGCATACC
>DYTM01000067.1 GCA_020725985.1 Methanomassiliicoccus sp. | reverse complement strand
TTCAGTGCGGAGACGACGTTCATCTCGGTGACTCCCAGGCCGGTCAGCCTTTCCTGGATCGCCTTCTCAATCTTCATCCCGTCGATTTGAGCCTGCCTGGCCATCTTGTTGAACCCTTTCTCGATTATGCCCTTTATCCAGTAAGTGATCTCCTTCTCCAGGAATCTGATGTCGACCATCGGGTCGTGGGAACCCACCGGAACCTTGTTGCCTTCGGTATCGGTCCCCCCGCTCGCGTCGACTACGTGGATGAACGCGTCCGCCTGCCTGAGGTCGTCGAGGAACTTGTTGCCGAGCCCCCTCCCCTGCCACGCGTCGGGAACCAGGCCAGCCACGTCAAGCAGCTCGACTGGAACGAGCCTGATTCCATTCTCGCAGGCCGAGTTCCTGGGCTCGCATTTCATCCCGAACTCGACGTGGGGGCATTTCGCCCTCACATAGGCGACGCCCCTGTTGGCCTTGATGGTGGTGAACGGGTAGTCGGCAATCTCGACCGTGGCCAATGTGGCCGCGCTGAAGAAGGTGGACTTGCCCACATTGGGCTTTCCAACTATGCCGATCTGCATGCTCCCGATTGCATATGCGCGGGGCTGTAGAAAATCATTGCCTTGCTTCGTACTCGGTGCACACATCGACCGGCTGGGCGGTATGGGTCAGCGCTGTTTTTCTGCAGCGAGCTTGGCCTTGAGTTCCGGTAGGGTCATCCGATCGACCATCCAGTTCTCCGGGGGGATGTCGTGGATGAGAACCCAAGTGTAGTGCTGGGGGGAATTCGTCTCCCTGACGATGAGATCTGTTACCTTTCTGGAAAGATCAGCCTTCTTCTCGTCGGTGAGCGCTCCCTTCCCAAAACTCATCTCTATCAGCGGCAGGCTATCACCTCCTAATCCGTTGTTCATTTCTTCGCGTGCGATGCTCATAAACCTGTCGGAGGGGTGGAGACCGCCGTAATTGGGGGTCTCGTCGTGAAGCAGAGGGTTATTGTCGAATGGTCTAGCTTCTGGAACTCATGGCCGATGACAAGATCCTCGCCCTTCATCCGAGGGGGAAGAAGGGCGTCAACATAAGCAGAACCAATTGCGAGGCTGTGAAGGGGGCAATCCTCGACTGCTTGCAGGCGAAGACGTCGACTCACCTCGAACTCACAGAATGCGTTTCGAGAAGGCTCGAGAAGGGGTTCGAGGGATCGGTGCCGTGGTACACCGAGTCCGTCAAGCTCGATCTGGAAGCTCGGGGAATCATTGAGAGAGTCGAACAGGGCGGAAGAACCATATACAGACTGATGAAGGCGGGGATTGCCTTCCCCCACGCCACTCGGGAGAAGGTTTAAAACAAGGGTCTGCCTCTTCACTTTCAAAGGCTCGGGGTCTCCTATGAAGAAGAGCATCATCTTTCTGATAGCGATCGTCGCGGTCTTCCTCCTCATGCTGCTGGGATTGGTGCTGACCTACAATTCGATGGTCAGCAAGGATCAGGCGGTGAAGGAGGGGTGGAGCAACATTCAAGTCCAGTATCAGAGGAGGATCGATCTCATTCCCCAGGTCATTTCCGCCGTTAACAGCTCAATGACATTCGAGAGGGGACTGCTCGAGAATATCACGGCACTGAGGACCCAATGGCTAGACTCAATTAGCGGTAGTATTCCAGTCAATGTGAACACCACCCAACAGCTCGATGCACGGATCAGTGCGCTGTTGATTGCCATCAACGAGAACTATCCCGAACTGAAATCGGTCGAGGTAGTGAGCGATTTCATCACGGTGGTCGAAGGGACGGAGAACAGGATCGCCGCCGAGAAGATATTCTACAACGACGCGGTTCGATCGTACAACACCGCCATCAACTCCTTCCCGGGCAATCTCGTCGCTGGCATGTTCGGATTCGAGGACGCTCCCTACTACGAGCTGGGGCAGTGAGGTCGTGGCTCAGCGCTGGTGAACGACCTGAACAGGAAGGAGCTCGCCCTCGGAGTAGCGGCCTTCTTCGTGGCCCTCATCATAATAGTTGCGGCTGTCGCGGCGATCTACTTCATTTTCATCAGAGACGACGGTGCGGTCGACGATCCTAACATCCCGACGATCTATCCGTACGCGAACGATCACGTCGGAGTCCTTTCGTCATACTACATCGACTGGATCGATGCCATTTGCTATGAGGTTGACTTGAAAACGAGCTGCGAGATTGCGGTCCTCGTCGTCAACGACACCTCCCCGTATGATATCAACTACTACGCCCTCAGGACCTTCCAGAAAAACGGAATCGGAAAGGAGGGGAACGACAACGGTGTGCTCGTCGTTGTGGCAACGGGAGAGGGCACCTGGCGGATCGAGGTCGGATACGGCGTCGAGTGGATCCTCACCGACACTCGGGTAGACGGAATTGCTGAGGCTTATCTCGAGCCGAGCATTGAAGCCGGGACTCTAGGGGAGGGAATCGTTGAGACAGTATCGGAGATCGGCGCAATCCTGATCGTCGAGTATGACGAGAGCCAGGCCGGGAATCCGGCGGGCTACCCCATCGAAGGCATTCCTCTTGACTGGACGCAATGGCTTCTCATCTTCGCAGCCGTGGCCATTCTCGCCCTGGTGACGAAGGGGAGGATCCTATGGCCGATCATTTGGCTATTGATGAGCGTCGGAGGGAGGGGCAGATTCGGCGGGGGACGGTCAGGCGGCGGTGGGGCATGGGGGAAGCGCTGATTCGAGAGTCCGGGGGTCAAACCCGACCGAGTGGTTGCGTTCATCCCCCCGGATGACTTCTTCATGAGGCAAATTTCGGCGACACTGGGGAACGGCATTGACACGGGATGAGAGCAGCCAGGGCAATCTATAACTATCAACAGATCGCTAGGATTCTGCAGTCATGGCGATAAGCACCCTCGAGATTGTCGTAGTCATTCTCGCGGCACTCATTCCCTCGCGTCTGTACATGATCTGGATACGGAACACCGAACTGAGCCAGAGGGAGCCGCTACCGGTCGTGTCAGTCTCGCTCATCTACGGCGGCACTGCGGCGTTCGGGGGAGCCTTCCTCCTCGAGACGGTCCTTGTCATGGCATTCCTCGAGGACAATAGCATACTGAACAGGTTCCTTTGGGGGATGGAAGGTCCCAGTCCTGAGATCTCCATCTTCATTCTCGCCGTGATAGTCGCGCCGTTCGTCGAGGAGTTCCTCAAGGCGGGCGGTGTATTCGTCGTCTCCAAGCGCCTCACTGAGCTGGAGAATGGCATGATCTACGGTGCGGCGATAGGCCTGGGGTTCGCCGCCGTCGAGAATGTCCTATACTTCTCGGACGCCCTCCTCGCGGGTCTCGAGGTCTTCATCGCCACCGCCATGCTGAGAACTCTCACTTCGACTCTCCTTCACGCGAGCGCGACCGCGGTTTCAGGGTACGGAATAGCCCGTTCCCGCCTATTCAGGCAGGTCGGAAAACGGTCAAGCTGGATATCATATGTCCTGATCGCGGTCACGCTTCACGCGGCCTTCAACTTCTTCGCCATCGCGGGGCAGATCTTCGCGAGCGGGATGGATGTCTACGTGCTCGGACTGGTTGCGAGCTTCACCATAGCCACTGTCGCCTTCAGGATGATGAAGGTCAAGATCCGGCAACTCGATGCCGTCTCCCAGACCGTGAGATGAGCGCCTGTGGAGTGGATGCCCATCTTCGCATCGGCTGTCCCGAATCCATCACCTTGAGGGCAAGGACAATTCCCTCTGGAGGAGCAGGACCATGTATCCGATGGCGATGATGAGGACGAAGACCACAGGCATGAGCAGGTCCAGCAGGCCGGCGAGCCATCGCAGCCCCGAAACATCGAGATCCGATCCGAGGATGAGGAGTATCTGGACCGCGATCCATATCCAGATCACCGTGACGACCGCCGCTATGACCGGACCAAACCATTTGTAGCTCTGACGGTGCCTGCGCGATAAATAGTCGGAGTAGCTGCCGAGGAGCATGACGAACAGGAGCAGGAGGGCGTACTTCTGGAGGAACTCCCCTATGTGGTCCCAGACTTCCCGGTTTGAAATGATGCCGATCCCGACGATGATGACAACAAGCACGACGAATCCAATCAGCGCCAGAATCAAAGGCCCGAGGATTCCGAAAGTCCTGTCCCACCATGTCTCCGCCCCTTTCCCGGCTCTTTGAAACGCCCGCCCGATTTCCTCCCCCGCCTTCTTCATTTCCTCTCCGGATTTCTTGCCAGCCTCTCTGCCTTCCTCGGCGACAGGCCGAGGTTCTGAGGGAGGTTGAGGCATCTCTAATCCTCGAGGCATCGGAGAGCCGCATATGTAACAGAAATTGGCGTCAGGTGCATTGTCTATCCCGCATTTCGGGCAGTTGGCCAAGCATATCCCCCCCTCTCATTGACATGTGGCAGCTTGGAAGAATCATGAGGCCCCGATGTCCTTAACTCTTTCCATGGTCTCTCGATCGGGGGAGTCAGCGAAGGAGCCACTCGTTCCCGATCTTGACGCGGCTGAGTCCTGCCTCCTTCGCAGCCTTCAGGCATCTCTCGGCTTGAGTCTTGGACGTACTGGGAAGATCGCTCAGCAGGTAGTCCGGATGGAAGGCCAGAAGGGAGTATGGAATGGAGGGATCGAGGCTCGCCAAGAACTCCGCTATCGCCCTCACATCCTCCTCATCGACGTAGCCCGGGACGAGCAGCGTGGAGACGATCAGGAGGGGCGGCTCCCTTCTTGAGGATCCGATCGAGGCGAGCCGCCGGATGTTGTCTATGGTTCGGGCGTTGGTCGCCCCGCACAGAGCCCTGTGGACATGGTCGTTCCAAGCCTTCAGGTCGACCTTCACGCAGCCACCGCTCTCCAGAGCGATGCCCCCGATCCTGTCGATGAATGATGGTGAAAGGGATCCATTCGTCTCCCAGCATATCCTCAGGATGTCCTTCCTCCGCTCTCTTGCCCTGATCGCGGTGATGATGGAGTGCTCGATGAAAGGCGTCGGATCTCCGCCGAAGAAGCAAATGCATGATGTGCGCGGGCCCACTCTCGAAGCCAGCTCGTCCGCCGAAATTCTCGGGGAGAGTGCCGAGGCCATCTCTCGGTAGTGCCAGTTCTGACAGTAGAGGCAGTCGAAGGAGCAGGCGCCGTAGAAGACCGCGAGATTGTCGTATCCCTCTTCTGCACCTTCTTTATGGGAGTACCGAGGAAAGCCCGCTCCGGTCCCGGCGGGGCAAACCCACTCCGCCACGCAGTTTGTCGGCAGCGGATCGTGGTAGGAAACGGCGACGGCCTCGTTGTCCGGAAGCCCTTCTATCCTCCCTCGGTTGTTTCGCCTGACGCCGCAGTAGCCTCTCTCCCCATCAGCAATTCGGCATCCATTCACGCACTGTCCGCAACTGACGCCCATCTCCGGCGGGAAGGGGGACATTCCGAAAGCACCCCTGCTTTCCAGATGAGCGGTCGCGGCCGTCGACCGGGCGTCCTCGTCCCCTATCAGGCATTCTCGACAAACCGCCATGATCGATGAGATGTCCTTCCTCTCCGTCGAGCAATGCCTGCAGATTCCCATGCCCACCACCTGCTCCCGGTCCATCCTGGATTCTCAAGGGAGGCAGCGTCTCCAGATGCTGGATCAGGCCGTCCGAGGCCTCCGAGGACAGAAGTGTCGGGATTGTTGAGGAACCCTGAAAATGAAAAAAGAGAGGGGGTCCTTCGGAGGCTACTTCTCCTCGCCCTTGATCCCTTTCCTCAGCCCTTTCCCCAATTCCTTGGTGACGCTGATCCCCTTCTTGATCCCCTTGCCAACGATCTCGCCTGTCTTTTCAGCAACCTCTTCCGCCTTTCCTTTCTCGTCAGCCAATCAGATTCCCTCCCGAATGCTCGATTCGACATTATGCGACAAGGCTCTCCTTATAGATTGTGATGATCGAGAAGGAGGAATGCGATCGGCGTCGAACAATGTCGGAAGCTGATTCAAGCTAAGGAGACTCGGTCCTCAGGCCTCCCTTCACCGCCCTCCCCGAAAGGTCCAACGCCGGCTCATCCTCTCTTCTTTATCACTCTCGTCTCTGCGTGTTTCACAGCAAGTCTCAGAGCGTTGAGCAAGAGGGTGCAGGTGTCGGCCGGAATATCCCGGGATTTCGACATCTCGATGTACATCTCATCAGCGTTTTTTCCGATGAGTTCGTCCACGCTCCGGACGCCGTAGATATAGAGCGCCTGAGCAGCCAGCTCGTTCATCCCCGGGATCGCCCGGAGCTCCTTCAAAACCGTTTCCCTGTCAGGTTCGTGATGTGTCATTTCCTTCACCGAAGCCTCCTTCGGGAGACAACGATTCCGTTTGGAAACCCGTCCTATTTAAGAATTGCTGGAAGTCGTCTGGCCTGTCGGTTGCCGGATAGAGGGCCGCTGCGTGGCGATGGGCTTCCTTCGGAGGGAGCACTGCGGATTCCGGCATCTTCGACCGCTTCAGCCAGGCAATCTCCTAAGGCTATGACGAAGGCTTACCGCGGAGCAGTGGGCAAGATCAGGTCTCTTCAATCCTTCAAACAAGGGGGACCGGCCAGACTTGAGGCCGGCGCTGCTGGCCCAGGCATCGTCGGGAGGCCCTGATCGCCGCCGGGTCATTCCGTTCAGTGAAGATCCTTCAATCCACGCTCAGGGGTGCAGGTGGGACAGGCCTCCCCCGGTTTGCTGATGGCGATCAGCTCGAACCCCTTGAGAGTCTCCTCGAGCTCATCCATGAACTTCTCGTATGGGATTCTCGACTCGGCGTTTCCACCGTCGATCATGTCGAGGTGCTTTGTGGTCTTTCTCCCCCATATGTTCTCGGAGACCCTTGTCTCCGGTCCCACGGAAAAGGCGACGGCCTGCTCCCCACTGAACCACAGAGTGAGCTTCCCGATTGCGACGACCCTGCTCGATCCATAGTTTGGGTCGCGGTAGCTCCCGTAGTTCCAGATCTTGACATCGTCTGCGTTCATCATCTTGAATGAGGCGAGGCCCGGGGACAAAAAGATATCGCCTCGGGCAACCTCACCTCACGCCTCTTTCGATATCTCCCCGCAGTGACTCGAACAGCCTCAGAAACGACTTGCCTCAGGACGATCTGAGGGTCACTTCGAGCTTGGCCGCGATTTCCTCGGAGCTCTCGTCGACGGGAAGGATCTCAATCTCCTCAGGGCCAGCCGCTCCAAGACCGAGTTCGACCGCCCTCCTGATCTGGTCCTGCTCGAACACCCTACGTCCCTCGATCTCCTTCGTCGTCCCGTGCATCTTCAGGGCGGCCACGCCGACCGCGTCGATCGCCACCCTGTCCCGCGAGGCGAGAGTGATGTTCGCCT
>DYTM01000285.1 GCA_020725985.1 Methanomassiliicoccus sp. | reverse complement strand
ATAGGGTCCTCGGATTTCGGTGTCGGCATCGAGGCGGGAATCTTTCAGCGGGAGGACGGACTCTACGACATCCAGTACTGCGCCGTCGTCGACAAGATGGGGCGAGTCACCTACGGCCAGGGTTCTGGATTCAGGCTCCCTCCGATCGCGGGGGACCGCATCCGGGGAGGAGAGTCGGTGGGCAAGGTGTTCGACGCCCTCGAGGGCACAAAGGACATAGGGCGGAAGAAGGGCGCGATACATTTCCTGACGAATGGAGCACTCACCAGGCAGAAGCTGACGGAGCAGAGCGTGATGGCGGCGATGGTGCCGCGGATCAGATATGATCTCTACTTCGAAGCCTGATTGCCTTCCCTCTTCTTGATGAAGCTCATGTAGTCATCGAAGTTGCCGCAGTTCGCCGGACCGATGCACTCGAATCTTCGGAACTTCCTGCAGTAGAAGCCGAGTTCGTTGAACTCGCACGGCATCTCTCTGTCCGTTCTGCACTTCTCCCCGATGCATCCGAAGCCGCTGTATGCTCCCCTGCACCTGCCCTCGTCGCTGAGATACTGGCAATCCATCTACCGCCTCCCCATTGATTCCTGAAACTTGGCAAGATGGGCCATGTATGACTCCGCGGTCGAGCAGTTCTCGAGCCCGGCGCAGAAGAACCTCTGATATTTCGCACAGTAGAGGCCGTACCACTGCTCAAGGGAGCAATCGTTCCTCCGCCTAAGAGCTTTCGTCGGCGAGGACCTGACCGAGCAGCTCTCCTCCCCGACGCAGTTCCTGCCCTCCACCAGGCCATGCGCGCAAAAGCTCTCTCGATATCTGTACCTGCACAACGCACCCATCCCTGCCATGTCGGCAGAGTAATATGGACGTGTCTGGATTTAAATGTAACGAGCTTCGCAGGGATGACAGGAAAAAGCGCGCCGATCATCTCGCGAGGATCATCTCCCTTGTGAAGGATAAATCCACTTGGTCAAGGCGAGGAACCAAACCACTTCGATCGCCAGGCAGACCGTTGCCGGGATAGCGGCCTCATTCCCCA
>DYTM01000284.1 GCA_020725985.1 Methanomassiliicoccus sp. | reverse complement strand
GATTCGTGAACATCAGGATCGACCAGAACAGCAGCGTCACGAGGATCTCGAAGGGTCAGGAGGAGGGGACCGCCGCCGTCGAGTTCAGGTTCACCGCCAACTACACAGGGATAGGATACATTAAGATCGAGGGAACGATCGTTCTCGAGGGCGAGGCTGAGAAGCTCGTCGACGAGTGGGGGAGGAAGAGCTCCATGCCGGACGAGGTGGCGAACATCGTTCACAATGTCGTCGTTTCGAATTGCATTCCAACCGCCCTCCTCGTCGCGAGGGACATCAGGCTCCCGCCCCCGTTCCCGCTCCCGAGAATCAACATCCAGAAGAAGGGAGCCCGCGGGCCCGGAGAAAGCGTCGAGGTAGCCTGATTCAGCGTATGTGATCGAGCGAGAATGATCCGATGGTCAAGCCGTGCTTGCTCGATGTGTACCTGATGTACGCCCTCGACTGCACTTCCGATATGCCGCTCACCGCGAAGAAGGTCCTCAGCTGGTCCACCTTGAAGTCGATCATACCGTCCATGATTGACCCGAGCATCTGGATCTCCTGCTCCCCGTGCATTCCCTTTTCGACGGTGTACAGCGCGACCGCCTTGTCCCTCTTCCTCCGGCCGCAGAACGGGCTCAGGAACCTGAATCCGGCGTTCGTGTCCGAGTAGGCGATCAGCGTCGATACGGAGCGGAACGCGAGGCGGTAGTACTCGTACTTCTCCCTGTATGCCTTCGCAATCCCCTCTACCGCGTCCATGATCTTGTCATGGTCGGTCGGCTGATCGACGTAGGTTGTGTAAGGATCCTCAGTCGTCTCCCCCATGCTTCTCGAGTACGAGTCGACGTACTTGACGAGGCCGAGCTTCTCGTATTCCTCGTAGCCGGAGAGGACATACCTCATCTCCTCCCTGATGTCTCCCGAGGTCTTGTCGGTGACCACCCAGATCGCCGGCACCCCTTTCTTGAGGCCCTCGGCGACGAACTGGCTGATCATGACCTCCTTCCCTATGAAGGGCGGTCCGTGGATGAGAATGTTCGACCCGAAAGGTATTCCGC
>DYTM01000066.1 GCA_020725985.1 Methanomassiliicoccus sp. | reverse complement strand
CATCACCACAGGGTACGAGGGCAAGATCTACATGATCAACCCCTCGGAGGACCAGGTGTTCGGGCTGAAGGCCTATCCAGATGTGAAGTCGGTGCCCGATGCAATCGACCTCGCCGTCATCGTCATTCCGGCAAAGGCCGTTCCTCCAGTCATGGAGGAGCTGGCGGAGAAGGGTGTGAAGGCGGCGGTCGTCATCACTGCGGGGTTCGGTGAAGCAGGGCCTGAGGGGAAGAAGCTAGAGGAGGAGATGATGAGGGCGGCGAACGGGGGGCATGTGAAAGTGGTGGGACCCAACTGCTTCGGGATCTACAACTGCAACATCGGCCTCAACGCCTCATTGGGAGTCGGCACCCCTCCGCGGGGAGGGGACATCTCGTTCCTGACCCAGTCCGGAGCATACGGGATGGCGATCTTCACCTTCGCGCTGGACCATCACATGAAGTTCGCGAAGATCATGGCGCACGGGAACAAGGCTGGAATAGAGGATTATGAGGTCCTGAGCTATCTAGGGGAGGATGAGGAGACGAAGGTGATCTGCCTCTTCCTCGAGTCGGTCGACAAGGGGAAGGAGTTCTTCGAGGAGGCGAAGCGGGTCTCGCTGAGGAAACCGATCATCGCCACCAAGACCGGAAGGACTGCCGGCGCCGCCAGGGCTGCGGCGTCCCACACCGCTGCGATGGCAGGTTCCTTCACCGCCTACGAGGCAGCGTTCAGGCAGTCTGGAATCATCTTCGCGAGGAATGGCATGGATCTCGTGAATATCGCGAAGGGGATCGATTGGCAACCTCTGCCGAAGGGTCCGAGGGTCGGGACAATCACGAATTCCGGCGGTACCGGAGTGGAGCTCGCAGACCTGTGCGAGGAAGCCGGACTCGTCGTTCCGGAGCTGTCCCGCGAGCTGCAGGAGAAGGTCAGGGCGCTGATACCGGCGTACGCGAGCGCGAGGAACCCCATCGATATGACCCCGATCTGGCCCAAGTTCGTGGAGCTCTACTCAAAGTGCATCCGCCTCCTTTACGAATCAGATGAAGTCGACATAGTCATCCCGATCATCCTCCAACGCGCCGCGATGATGCCCGAGGTCTGTCAGGCCGTTGCGGACACAGTCAACGACTGCCTCTCGGAAGGAATGAGCAAGCCCACCTACGTGTGCTGGGTGTCAGTCAGGGAGGTGCTCAAGAACATGGATATCCTGCAGATGAAGCGGGTCCCATGCTACGACTGGCCGGAGAGGACTGCAAGGGCGGTGGGAGCGATATGCGACTACTCCTCCTTCCTGAGGAGAAGGGGCGTCAGTCTGAAAGGGAGATGAGGTTGTGACGGACAGAGCGAGGGAAATCTTCGACAGCGTTCGGGGGGAAGGGAGGAAGTTCGTCATGGAGCCCGAGGCAAAGGCTATCCTCGGATCGTACGGAGTCGGGGTGACGAACGATGTGCTGTGTCGGACCCCAGAGGAGGCGATCGAAGCCGCAAGGAGGATCGGCTATCCCGTGGTGATGAAGATCGTTTCCCCGCAGATCGTTCACAAATCAGAGTACGGCGCGGTGAGGCTGAGGATCATGAGCGATCAGGAAGTGACCGCCGCCTTCTCGGAAACGGTCTCAAGCTCCAGACGGAAGATTGATGGCCTGGACGTGCGGGGCGTGATCGTGTCAGAGACGGCCTCGGGACAGGAGATGATCATCGGCTCCATGAGAGACCCTCAGTTCGGCCAGATGGTCATGTTCGGCCTCGGGGGGGTGAACGTCGAGATCTTCAAGGACGTGGCATACAGACTCGCCCCTTTGGAGGAAGTGGACGCGATCGAGATGATAGCGGAGCTCAAGGGGAAGAAGCTCCTGGAGGGGTTCCGGGGGCGGGAGAGGGTGGACGTGCGAGTCCTCACCTCGGTCCTGATGGCGGTCTCCCGGTTGCTGGCGGACTTCGACGATATCGAGGAAATGGATCTCAATCCGGTCTTCGGGAATGAGAGAGGAGTGAAGGTGGCAGATGCCCGGATCATTCTCCGTTGACCTCGTTCGAAGAACACCGCGGAATGATAACGCCCAAAGTAGTGTCTCGGCTTCCTGAAAAACCGGCGGAGCCTGTAACTACTGAAGCAAATGTATATAAAAGGTCCGGTTGGTTAGTGTAGTTCTAGAGGGGGGTTTTGCTCAGCATGGAAATGACATCTATGCAGCGGTTCGAAGCTGCGCTGAACCATGAGACGCCTGACTATGTCCCTGTGTCGTTGTTCGGAGGGATTTTCGAAGTCCACTTCGTTCCCGGCATGGACGTCGTCAGGTATGGTACCAGCGGCGAGAACATGGCGAAGGCCCACATCGCCTTCTATGAGAGGATAGGCGGAGACAACATCTACTGCCTGTCCGACATGGGGCTGATCGTTCAGGGCTGGGGAGTTAGGATGAAGCTGCCCTCCGAGCCAGACATCCATATGGCTCTGGGGAAGTTCCCGGTCAAGGAGCCCGGAGACTGGGAGAAGCTGGAGGTCCTCGATCCGAAGGTGGACGGCAGGATGAGGCTGTACCTCGACGCGTGCAGAATCTGCAGCGAGAAGTACGGGGACAGCGTTCCGGTCGGCGTGTCGTTGCCGAGCCCGTTCACGACGACGACCCACGTGTGCTCGATGGAGGAGACTCTCGTGCACATGATGACAGAGCCCGAGGCTCTGAAGAAGGGACTGAAGACGATAACGGACACAGTCGCCGAATTCATCAACGCGTGCGTTGCCAATGGGGCGTACTTCGCCGGCTATCTCGTTACGAGGGCTAGCTGGGAGATCACGACCGAGGATCAGTACCGGGAGTTCGGGGCGCCATCGGACGAGGAGGTATTCAGGAGGACACCATCAATGGTGAACATACCTCACATCTGCGGGACCGAGCCCATGTTCGACCTCGTGAACGAGTGGAAGACGAAGCACAAGAACGTGAAGGCGATCTCCTGGTGGGACAGAGGGGCGAAGTCGAACCTGAAGGAGGTGAAGGAGAAGTGGGGCAAGTCATTGGCGCTCATGGCCGGTATCGACCACACGAACACCCTGCCAAGCGGCACGCCTGATGAAATCGCCGCCGAAGTCAAGGATTCCTGCAAGACGGCCATGGCTGGCGGAGGGTTTGTGCTCGCTCCGGGCTGTGAAGTCTCTCCGAAGACGCCGTGGGCGAACATGAGGGCGTGCGTCAACGCAGCAAGAAGATACGGAAAATACTAGGAAAAGTGTGGAAACGATGGTTCCACCTTTCTTATTTTTTCCTTCGGAGGAGTGTCGGGGGACAAGAGCCCAGCATCCTGAGGGCCACTAAGGCATGTGGATGGTGACGTGAAGAAGAGGATCGAATAGGGTGGTTTGATGAACGAAGAGCAACACAAGATGATATACGACTGCGTGGTGAACGGCAAGATTGGCGAAGCCACCACGATCGGCGAGACACTGAAGGCGGCCGGGATCGACAGCAGGGACGTCGGTGAGGTGCTCATCGAGGCAATGAACAACGTCGGGCACCGCTATAGGGAAAGGGAGATTGCCCTCCCCCAGCTCATACTGGCTACGCAATCCTTCAAGAAGATGCTTGTTCCGTATGTTGGATCCACAGTTTTCGGTTCTGGTGTCGTGGTGATCGGAGTCGTCCAGAATGATATCCATGATATCGGCAAGAACTTGGTCGTCGGGATGCTTCAGGTCTATGGATACAAGGTCCACGATCTCGGAAAGGACGTTCCTCTTGACAAGTTTGCAGAGCAGGCGAAGGCGACCGGGGCGAATATCGTCGGCGCAGGTACCCTTTTGACGGCCACGATGTCAGAACTCGAGACCATCATCAAGAAGCTCGAGGCAGCTGGCATCAGAGACAAGGTCAGGTTCGCGGTCGGGGGGGCTCCGATAACGACGACCTTCGCGAAGAGGATTGGGGCGGACGGATACGCCGGGGACGCGATCCTCGCGGTCGAGATGGCCGGTCAGTTGATGAAAGGCGACCAGGCCTACCTGTCGGCAAGCGTAAGCGGCACGCATTAGTGACTGGAAGTGAATGGTATGAGTGCCAAAATGAGTCCAAGGGAGAGAGTACATGCTGCCCTGAAATTCGAGTCGCTGGATCGGGTTCCGGTCAGCGGAATGGCCTGGACGATCGGGGCGATGGCCGGCCGTTTCTCGACGAAGGACTACGCCAACTCCGCAGAGAAGATGGCGAAGGGGCAGATCGCGTTCTGGGAGAAGACTGGCGTGGACCTGCTCCATCCCACGTCGGACATGGGGCAGACCGCCGAGGGATGGGGCGTGAAGATGAGGTACGAGGAGAATCTCACGCCCATGCTGGACGTGTTCGCCGTGCAGGAGGCGTCGGACTGGGAGAAGCTGAGAGTGCTCGATCCCAGGAAGGACGGCCGCATGCACGTGACGATCGACGCGATCCGGCAGATCAGGAAGGATCTCGGGGACAAGGTGGCGCTCATGCCTTACGTGCCGACCCCCTTGACGAGCGCCACTCATGTCTGCTACATGGAGCAGGTGATGATGGACATCGTCCTCAACCCTGACGCTTTGCACATCGGATTGAAGACGATGGCCGAGAGCATCGTCGCCTACATCGAAGCCATAATGGACGCCGGGGCGGACGGGGCGCTCTTCGCAACGACCAGGGCATCCGCGGAGATCACGACCGACGAGCAGTACAGGGAATTCGGGAAGAGATATGACGAGCACGTGCTTCGGAAGCTGAGGAAGCAGGATGGGAAGAACATTCTGCATGTTTGCGGGGTGACGCCGCACTTCCAGCTGCTTTCGGAGTACGGCAACGCCAACGGCATCAATTGGTGGGACAGGGGGAGCAATCTGAGCATGTCCGAGGCGAAAAAGGGATTCGGGGATAGGGTATGCCTCGTCGGCGGGATGGATCAGACGACGACATTGATTCTGGGCGGAATCGAGGAAGCCAGGCGCGAGGCGATGGAGGCGATCGCGGCGGGCTTCGGCGACCGGAAGGGGATGATTCTGGCCCCAGGATGCGAGATATCGCCTCACACCGTGTTCGATAACGTCAGGGCAATGGTGCTTGCCGCGGAGGAACATGGAGGGAACTAGGGACAAGGAGGAGATGGTGGAATGAAGAAAGGTTTGTTTCTTGACATGGCGGTTGTCAATGCCAACGTCATCACGGTCGACAAGAAGATGACAAGGGCCGGGGCAATCGGCATCGTCGGCGATAGGATCGTGACTGTCGGGAGCGACGACGACGTCAAGTCAATGGTCAACGAGAAGACAAAGGTGATCGACGCGAAGGGCAAGACAGTCGTGTCCGGGATGCGGGATTCTCACATGCATCCCTTGCTCGTGGGGCATTTCGCAAACGGAGTTCAGCTCGGAGACGTGAAGAACATACCGGAGTTCCTTGAGAGGGTCAAGGAGAAGGCGAAGGTCTTGCCCAAGGGGAAGATGATCCTGGGCTTCGGCTGGAACCAGGAGAGGATGGACGAAAAGAGGTATCCGACGCGCTGGGAGGTGGACAGCGTCGCCCCGGATCACCCGGTGTTTCTCATACACTGGAACGCTCACATCTACCTCATCAACACGATGCTGATGAAGGAGAAAGGCATCACCCGGAGCACGCCCGATCCCCCCGGCGGAACGATCGAGAAGGATGACAAGGGCGAGCCCACCGGGATCCTGCTCGAGAACGCCATCAATCTCGTGGCCCCAGGCTTTCTCGAGACTGGTGCAGGGCTGTTCAGCTACGAACAGAGCAAGGCCGCCCTGCAGTACTGCGCGGAGAGGGCCGCGGAATGGGGTCTCACCGCGATCGTCGACATCCTTGCGGGCGATGCCCAGGTGAAGGCATACCAGGAGCTCGAAGCGGAAGGCAAGCTGCCGGTGAGGGTCAACTTCTACCTCGGATACCAGTATCTCGACAATGTGATCAACATCGGTCTCAAGAGCGGCTTCGGAGACCACAAGGTGCGATTCGCCGGGGCGAAGATGATCGTGGACGGATCGCTCAGCAGCCACACCGCCGCCCTACGGGATCCGTACAAGGACGTGCCTGGCTCGAAGGGCGTCATGCGGGTCTCCGAGCAGGAGATCAGGGACATGGTGATGAAGGCGACGAAGGCTGGCATCCAGGTCGACATCCACGCTCTCGGGGACGGGGCGATAGAGACGGTGCTCGGGATCTTCCGAGACGCGATCAAGGTCTCCCCTACTGGCAGTCCGAGATTCAAGATCAGTCACGCGATAATCCTCGGCAAGGACCTGATCGAAGGGTTCAAGGAACTCAAGGTGGTGGCGAACGTCCAGCCGGTGTTCATCATGAAGGGGCAGCATTGGATTCCGAAGTTCGTCGGGGAAAAGGAGAAGTACGGCCACGCGTACAAGTCATTGATGGACGCGGGCGTGCACATGGCCTCAGGGACCGACGCCCCGATCGAGACGATGAACCCTCTGATGAACGTCTATGCCGTATCCGTCCGAAAGGACCCCGGAGGCGTGCCGCCAGGCGGATGGCATCCGGAGCAGCGGGTCCCGGTGGAGCAGGGTCTCCGGATGGTCACGATCGAGGGCGCGTACGCGACCGGGGAGGAGGACGTGCTCGGCTCGATCGAAGTGGGCAAGCTCGCAGACATGGCCGTCCTGTCCGATGATCCACTGGCCGTGGACCCGGACAAGATCAAGGACATCAAGGCCCTCATGACCATCGTGGGCGGGAAGGTAGTCCACTCCAAGCCCTTCTGAAAACCCCTTTCTTTTCATTCTTTCCCCTTCTCTTCTTCTTTCCCGCTCGACCTTTCCGTTGACACCGTCGTTCATTGTATCGCGCGAAGAACAGGTATTTAGGAAGCGCTCGACCGTCTAGGCACCAGCTAAAAGAAGGGAGAATGATGGCTGAAGGAGAGCTGAACAGGATCGTGATGAAGGTCGAGCCACCTGGTCCCAAGGCGAAGGAGATACTGGAGAGGGACAAGAGGTACATGGCCACGACGAACAAGGTCATGCCAGTGGTCGCCAAGAGGGGCCAGGGCATGTACGTCGAGGACGTCGACGGCAACGTCTACTTGGACTTTCAGTCGGGCATCGCGGTGAACAACACCGGGCACTGCCACCCCAAGGTCGTCGAGGCGGTCAGGAAGCAGGTGGGGGAGCTCATTCACTTCCCCGGCATCCTGCTCTCGCAGAACATCGAAGGGGAGGTGGCGAAGAAGCTCAACGAGATCACCCCGGGGGACTTCGAGAAGAAGGTATACTTCATGTGCAGCGGCGCCGGCGCGATAGACTCCGCCATCAAGGTCGCCCGATGGGCGACGGGGAGGCCCCGCAACATCGCCTTCATGGGGGCGTTCCATGGCAAATCGATTGGCTCCATGAGCCTCACA
>DYTM01000065.1:5655-7482 GCA_020725985.1 Methanomassiliicoccus sp. | reverse complement strand
CGACGCCTGCTGCGGCACCGGAGCCGGCTCGATTGCGGCGAGATCGATCGGCATGGCCCCGATCTCGTTCGACAACGACCCCTCCCTCCTTTCCCGAGGGCTTCGCTCGGGAAGGCTCCTCCCGGAGGAGACGATGTGGATCGATGCGACTCAGGCCTCGAGATACATCAAGCCGGTCGAGTACGGTCTTCTGCTGATGGCGGGGGAGATCACCCCCTTCAACTCGATCCTCTGGCGGAGGTTGGCCCATGAGGTACTATCGCTGTCGCAGAGGGCGATTCTGACCACCGGGACGGAAAAGGAGGGGAACATGCTGAGGCAGTGGGCGAGCGAGAAGGGGTGGAAGGCAGAGCTTCTCAAGAATGACAGAGACGCGTTCTACGACAAATGGGTCTGCGTCGCCTCCCGATGACCTTCCTTGGTTCTGCTGACCTTCACCGCTAGGAATACCTTTTTACTCGTTCAAACCCGTCTCGAACCGACTCACATGCTTGAGAAGGTCAAGGTGGCGGCGGCGCAGGTCTCCCCTATATTCATGGACAAGGAGGCGACGATCGACAAGGCGTGCAGGACGATCGAGAAGGCCGGAAAAGCCGGGGCCAAGCTCGTCGTGTTCTCGGAGACATTCATTCCGGGCTATCCTTACTGGCGTGGGCTCCAGCCGATATCGAAGTGGTCCGAATGGATGGTGAGATACCAGAAGAATGCGGTCAGGATTCCCAGCTCGGACACAGACCTGCTCTGCGAGGCCTCGAAGAGGGCCGGGATCATCTCGGTCATCGGCTGCACGGAGATGAGCGGGCTGAGGGGGAGCGGGACCCTCTACAACACCCTCTTGTTCATCGACAGCGACGGCAAGGTGCTCGGCCGCCACAGGAAGCTGATGCCCACTCATGCCGAGCGGATGATCTGGGGCATGGGGGACGTGACGGACGTTAGGGTGTTCGAAACCGGGATTGGAACGATAGGAGGTATGGTGTGCTACGAGCACCACATGACGCTCCAGAAGGCGGCGATGGCTGTCCTCGGGGAGGAGATACACTGCGCCGTCTGGCCGGGCTGGTGGGTGATGAAGAGGCATCCGGGGGAGAAGAAACGGTTCGAGGAGGGGAAGGATTCCCCGCATTTCTGCGACATCGAGCACGCCATCAGGGAGTACGCCTTCGAGAACCAGGCCTTCGTGATAAGCGTCAGCCAGTACATCCCCGACAAGGAGATGCCGGCGGAGTGCAAGGACTTCAACACCGCGGCCGGAGGGAGCTTCGTCGTTAACCCGGCCGGAGTGGTGCTTGCCGGTCCCGTATTCAACAAGGAGGAGTTACTCTACGCCGAGCTTCTCGCAGACGACAGGAGGATGACGAAGGCTTACTTCGATGCGCTCGGCCACTACTCGCGATGGGACGTGCTGAGGCTCGACATGAGAGGCGAGCCGGGACACCCACTGTCGATGGATGATGGCTGCGAAGAGCGGATGACTGGCCGAGAAGACAGGATCATGGCGAAAGGCAAGAAGGGCAAGAAGACGAGGGCGGACTGACAGTTCTCACGAAGACCTGTACCTCAGCTTGAGCGCTATGATCCCGAGGTTGAGCGAGGTGGCGATCGCGTTCCAGAGGACGATCGCCAGATCTTGAAGAATGAGGCCGTAGACGAGCCATAGGGTCATCCCGACGCTCAAAACGATCGGCATGAGTATCGAGACGTCGTCCATCTTCCTTGTCCGCAAACCCTTGATCATCTGGGGGACGAAGCCGACGGTGGTTGGGAGGCCGGCAACGAGCCCGAGCGGCAACCAGCTGTCCATGTTGGTCCATATGCCGAGCCCCA
>DYTM01000065.1:5007-5645 GCA_020725985.1 Methanomassiliicoccus sp. | reverse complement strand
ATTTACAAACGCTCGCAACTTTGAAATAACTCAGAAGGGCAGTACATGCATGGGGTGTTTGGCTGAGGAAAGCGATTTGTCTGGTCCTGATTTCGATGGTGATCGCCTCGCTGGCATTTGCTGCACCACTGTCCGTCGCGGTCCAACCGGCTGCGGCGGATCAATCCTCGCCGATGAAGTTCGTCGACGCTGATTCTCTGGTGCGCGAAGGCGTTGCCGGGAAGCCGCCGGCGACCGGAGGCAAGTGGGCCTTGATTATCGGCATAGCTGACTACAAGGGCACGGGTTCTGATCTGTGGCACCCGGACGAGGACGCGAAGGAGATGTACTCCGAGCTGACGAGACAGCAGGGGTACCCGAAGCAGAACGTGAAGCTCCTGACGAACCGGGGAGCGACCGCATCGGCGATCGTAGATGCGATAGACTGGCTCGTAGCGAGCGAGAAGGCAGGGGACGAGGTGGTGTTCTTCTACAGCGGGCACGGATACGGAGCGCCGGATTCTGAAGGGTGGGACAGCGACGTCGAGTCCGACGGCAATGATGAGGGGATCGTCACATATGACTTCTTCGGCTTGCCCGACGGCTTCTTCAAGGAGAAGTTCGCGGCTGTCGAGAGCACCAAGTTCGCGCTCATGTTC
>DYTM01000065.1:3003-4997 GCA_020725985.1 Methanomassiliicoccus sp. | reverse complement strand
GTTCGGATCGTGCCACTCCGGCGGGATGTTCGACGACAACGACGACCTTCAGGGTACTGGCAGGGTGATCGCCTCGGCGTGCAAGGCCGACCAGTACGGTTGGGACTACCTAGCGCTGGGAAACACGCTGTGGGGGTACTACTTCGTCGACGAGGCCCTGCTGGACAACAGGGCAGGCTCGATCGAGAGCGCCCATGCCTACGCGTACCCGCGGGTGGTGGCAGAGCAGCCCGATTCTCAACCGCAGCTGTACGACAACTACTCAGGCGACTTCGCACTATAGATCTGAGGGAGTAGTCCGAGGAGTTCGTTGGCAAAGAAGCGGGAAGATGAATCGTGAACCCAGACTCTGGGAACACCGACCTAGCACTGGACCGAGAGCGATCCGGGATCGAAACCGGCTCCAAATGAATCATTGGCGTGAACGCTCGAAGGGGGTCATCCGAATCTTCCGCCAGAAACCAGCTTGGCAACGTCGATCTTGTTCAGATACCTGATCGCAGGAACGGAGGCCAGGAGACCGAGCGCCAGGGCAATCAAGGCGGTCAATCCGAAGGCGATCCAGTCCTCTGGATAGAGAATGGTGGAGTAGGTAGGCCATATCATCCTCATCGCGTCCCCGAAGGCCTCCACCACCCCGATGACCAAAGGCAATGCGACCGCAGTCCCGATCATCACAAGGAGGACGATCTCCGTCAGGACGCTCCTCGAAATCTCCCGCCGAGAGTACCCGAGGGCCCTCAGCTGTCCATACTCGCCCTGCCGCTCCAGCACGCTGACGAAGACGATGTTAGATATCGCAACAGCGGATATACTCACGCTTACCAGCACGAAGACGAAGAGAATGTCTTGGAAGTCCGCTACGAGATCCATCATGCCCGACTGCATGTCGTCTCGGAGCTGCGCGTTCGCCACAAGGGGCGAGGCTTCGAGGTCCTCCTTCGCCTCCTCGATTCCATCGGGGACGCACTTCACGTACATCCCGCTCATGAGGCGTTCCCCGGCCAGATCCCCGATCACCTCGAGATCGACGAAGACTTGACCGAGGAACTCGTCCACAATGGCGCTGACGATGAGTGTCCTGCTTACGAATGCCGCCCGCATGATGACTTCGTCTCCGACGTCGAGAGAGCGCTCGGCCGCCCAGTCCGCAGCGAGCATGACCTCGTCCGTTCCCTGGGCCACCTCCCCCCGCTTCACGGCGAATCCGTGGAGGGTCTGAGAGCTCTCCATGCCTATCACCATCACACTCTCGTCCTCTCCCGAATCAATCCGATTAGCGATCAGTCGGGAGACTTGGACTCGATCTGTGATGCTGTCCGACACGATGCTCAAGGCGATCGTCTCGTTTATCGGATAGGAGTAGTCGACCGCCATGTCCCATCGCTCCCCGTGCTGGACGCTGTACTCGATCGAGTTGTTGAAAGAAGAGATGAAGAGGAACGACATGCTGCCCATGGCGACCGAGAACCCGATCGCAAGGACCATCAGCGCGGTCCTCACCCTCTGCCTGGACATACTCCGGACGGTGTAGAGGGTAAGATATGATCTCCTCTTCCTGTTCGATCCCCTCCGCCTGTGCCGCCTTCCATTCCCCCAGGAGAGGCCTTTCATCGCCTCCTGCGGGCCCATCCGCACGATGCTCCAGGTGGCGATCCCGCAAGCTAGCGCTGCCGTCAAAGGGCCGAAGATCATCCCGCCGATGATCAGATCCGACGGGATGACATAGGCGCTCGGAACGGAACTCATCATTTCGGAGACGTAGAAGTCCGTTGCCCAGTACGCGAACGGGTAGCCCAGTATCACGCCGATAAGCGAGCTGATCACCCCTACCACCACCGCCATGTAGATGTAGGACAGGAAGATGCTCCCCCTCGAGTATCCGAGCGCTCCGAGGACCCCGATCTCCCTCCTCTGCTCCTGGACGATTCTGGAGAACGAGGAGTAGATGATGAAGAACGCGACCAAGAGAACAAGGCCAGCGCCTGCTCCTA
>DYTM01000065.1:1258-2993 GCA_020725985.1 Methanomassiliicoccus sp. | reverse complement strand
TCGTCTCCCTGTCGACATTCTCCCGGAAGAGGAAGAGGAACTCGTTCACAAAATCCGAGGGCATGTCGAAGGATCCGCGCAGCCAGTCGATGGGAAGGTAGACGGTGGCAAGGGTTCCGGGGAGGGGCAGTATCGACTGAGGGTTCGTTGGAAGGATCCCGAACTCGATCGAGTAGGCGAGGCCGATGACCGTCAGGTTGGCGGGGCCGCTGCCGGTGACCAGGCTGATTCTCTCCCCGACATCAATGCCCTTTCTCTGGGCGAAGCCCACCTCAAGAATGGCGGTCGCGGAGATATCGCCTGAGAAGGACTCTCCTGCGATCACCTCCGGCTTGTTCATCCCCGGTCCGTTCTCGGCATCGATACCGATCAGGACCGCCGGGGCAGACTCATTCTGGCCGTCACCCGTCGCGTAGCTGACCCGTGAAGAGATGCTCAGTCTCGCGTCCACCTCCTCAACGCCTTCCGCCCCGGCCAGTTCCTCGGCTTCCGAATCGCCCGCCGAGCTCACATGGACGATGAGATCACTCAACCTCAGTTCCTCGGCCTTGTCTTCGAGCGCAAGGCTCGCCCCGGGAATCATCGACCCCATTGCGATGTACATCGCGACGGCGACGAATATCAGAATCCCGCTTCCAGCAACCCGGAACTTGACCCTCATCAGCAGCCTGTTCATCCGAGCGTACAGATATCTTCCCATGGGCAAGCACCACGCGTGTCTACGATTCCAGCGCCTTGGAGACTATCTTCTCGACCTTTCCAGATCTCAGGAAGATCGTCCGGTCCGCATACCTCGCCGCCTCCCCCCAGTGCGTCACGGCGAGAACGGTCGTGCCGGTCCTGTCGTTGAGCTCCCTCAGGAGGGTCCATATCTCCTCCCCCGTCTCCGCGTCGAGGTTTCCCGTAGGCTCGTCTGCTATGAGCAGATCGGGTTCCATCGCCAGAGCTCTCGCGACCGAGACCCTTTGCTGCTCCCCTCCCGATAGCTGGTCCGGGAACTTGTCCTCCATCCCTTCGAGCCCGACGAGCTTCATGTACTCCAACGACCTCCGCCTGAGCTCTTGGGGGTTCTTGATCTTGAGTGCGACTCCTATCTCCACGTTCTCCAGCGCCGTCAAGGTCGGAAAGAGATTGAAGAACTGGAAGACCAGGCCGACGTGTTCCGCCCTGAACCGCGTGGCTTCCCTGCTGCTCAGAGCCGTTACCTCCCTGCCCCCCACGAATATCTTGCCGCCTGTTGGGAGGGTGAGGGCGGAGATGAGGTTGAGAAGCGTGGTCTTCCCGGATCCACTGGGGCCGAGGATGATGATGAACTCGCCCTCAGTGATGCTGATGGTGACATCGTTGACAGCCTTTACCGCCTTCGACCCCATGACATATTCCTTTGTCACCTGCTCCATGCGCACCTTCTCCACCATCGATCTGCACCTCCCAATCTTGATCGAATTGGAACCTTGAACGCTCAATTCACTCCGTTGCGTCCTCAGCCCTTCAAAGATGAGATAGGAGCGGGTGTCGATTTGAACCTTAACATGTTCAAGGCCTAGGCACGAACGACGCAAGAAGTCAGAGGAGAAACGGAGAGGTCGATCATGAACTCGGTCCTGAGAGGCTCCCCAAGAGAGAAGTAGTCTGCGACGGTCAGCTATGAAAACTGCGTTTCTCGGCCGATCCAATCTTACCATCACTGGGTCGCGGGCATAGGTCGCTATCGATCAGCAACACGATCCGCATC
>DYTM01000065.1:0-1248 GCA_020725985.1 Methanomassiliicoccus sp. | reverse complement strand
CTCCCCAACCGAGGTATTAAATTCCTTCCGAAACGTATATGAAATGCTCTCGAGGAGAACGCGAATTTTCTCGGAGGGCAGGAGCTTTGGGGGGAGACAGAATGAGGAATCTAAGGAATAACAGATCCGGAATAGCAGCCGCCCTCATTGCGGTTGCGGCCATAGTGATAGTCGGCGGAGTGGTCGCCGCCTATTTGTTGCTACCAGGCATCGGAGATCAGGGCCCGTACGCTTTCAAGGAAGGCAATTTTGTCGAATACGACCTCGACTACCAAGAAGATCCTAGTGTTCCTCACAGCAATATGACCCTTCGTATCGAGGTTATGAGTATCACTACAGACACGATGACGCTCAACTACACTCAGAACTTGTCGGGATATCTTTTCCCAGATTGCAGTAGTGAGCATAAATCAGACGCCGCTGCTCTCGTATGATATCACGAATCCTCCACCGGGTTACACGGTCACCGCTCTCGGCACCCAATCGATCCAGACAACATGGGGGCAGAAGACCACCGACCACCTCCGCGTTGAGTACGAGCAGCAGGGACATACCTTGGCAATCGACCTCTGGCTCATGAAGGGAGTCCCTGTGAAGGTCCAGACGACGTACAACGGTATTCTCCAGTCAACATGGATGCTCATAGATACTAACCTGACCTTCATAACGTCCTGAGGAGTCTTCCTGGGAATCGGGCAGTCGGGAGTCCCGTGACTCAGGGTCCCCGATGATCGGATATCGTCAGTGCTCCAGGCAATGCAAACCAAACGAACTTCAGACGGAATGCGATGAGGATCTCCGACTGAACCCCCTTGACCAGCGAAGGCTCCGCCCTGCCAATTTGGCATCCGATTATTCGCGCCTCGAAATCATGGGATGTGTTTCGGCCATGAGAGTGATGCGCCTGGGAAGAGGGTCTTCTGGAGCACCCGCATCCTGTCGTCAAATCATTTATTATCAATCAGCTCACTCGTTGAAACGAGGTGAAATGGCATGTCGATGTACTGCAATCAGTGCGAGCAAACGCTGAATCATGTGGCGTGCACAGTGAGGGGAATATGCGGCAAGGATGAAGATATCCAGAGCCTCCAGCTCACGCTCACATACGGGCTAAAGGGAATAGCAGCCTACGCCTATCACGCGCGAATTCTCGGGAAGAGATCGGAGGAGATCGACTCGTTCATGCACGAGGCGCTCTTCAAGACCCTGACCAATGTGGACTTCAGCCTTGAGGATCACTGGAACCTC
>DYTM01000283.1 GCA_020725985.1 Methanomassiliicoccus sp. | reverse complement strand
TCATAAAGCAGGCGCTCGCCCCGAACAACATCCTGAACCCTGGCAAGCTCGGGGAATGGGAGGGGACGATCATCAAGCACCTCCGCTATCCGAGCAAGGACTTGGGATAGGTTCAGAAGGAGACGAAGCCCATTCCGATCAGGAGCAGTATGATCGACGCAACGAGGACGAGCAGGTAGATTCCGACATTCCATCGCACGACCTTGGAGCCGTCGAGAGGGGGGAACGGGATGAGGTTGAATGCGGCGAGCAGAAGGTTGATCGTGCCGATCCACCGGAGAATGAAGGAGACCGTCGTGGTCGACGGGATGACGAGCCAGAGGCCAAGGAAGACTGCGCCGAACACGAGGTTCGTCAGCGGCCCCGAAAGGCTGATCATCCCGTTCTGCTTCCTTGTGATGTTGCCCTGGATGTAGACCGCCCCCGGCGCGGCGAACACGAAACCGAGGAAGGCGAACGCAACCGCCAGGATGAGCCCGAAGAGATACACCCTGAACTCCGCCCACGCCCCGTATCTCTGTGCTGTGAACTTATGTGCCAGCTCGTGCAGGAGGAAGCCCGTTATGACGATGACGAACGAGATGGCGAGGGAGTACGCGAAGCCGAGGTCCTCGCTCACCTGCAGCTCGATGGTGGCGAGGGGAGAGAGAACGATCGCGAATGCGAGCGTCAGGGCAGCGACCGCCACGCTGATGTGTAACGTCTCGGTCCTCCCGAACCTGATCCTGCCGTAGCCTGGGGGGGCATAGATTGTGTAGTCGTCAGACATCGTCCGCTGCCAGAATTCGGTTGGCCCTCTAATAAGCTTTGGCGTGGGACGCGAAGGACGCCTCGATCCTCTGCCAATTGAAATAGGTTGAAATACTTGGTCCATCGAGGGACGAGGCAGGCGATGACGCGGTTCAGACATGGAAAGACACCCTTCCGCTGGTGCGACCGCTGCGGCACCCTTGTGCTCGGTCGAGAATGCGAGGCCTGCGGCTCGGCCGGAAGGGAGTTCGAAGTCTCCTCACCAGGCGACCTCCGACCCTGCCTCGGCAAAGGGATCGAAGTCATCAAGTCCCTGTTCTC
>DYTM01000064.1:2991-7497 GCA_020725985.1 Methanomassiliicoccus sp. | reverse complement strand
CATCACGATGGCCGCGGTGCTCCCCCGGGGCCCGGTCGAGGACGTTATCATTCCTGCCATCGCGATACAGGAGCTCCCCCCGAGTGCGGTCATCGGCACCTCCAGCGTCCGCAGGAAGGCGATGGTTCTGAGCAAGCGGAGGGACCTGGTGATCAAGGATCTCCGGGGAAATGTCCCGACAAGGCTGAGAAAGCTCTCAGAAAAGCAGTACGACGCGATCGTCATCGCCCGGGCGGGGCTCGAGAGGCTGGGGTACGGCGTCGAGCACATCGTCCTTGATCCGACGGACTTCGTTCCGGCGGTGGGGCAGGGGGTGATCGCCGCCGTCTGCCGCGAGGGTTCCGAATGGGAGGAAGCGATTCGGTCGATCGATGACCCCCCGACCCGCCTGGAGGCGGAGGCCGAGCGTTTCATCCTGAGTGAATTGGGCGGAGGCTGCTCGGTCCCGATCGGGGTGTTGGCTCGCAGCGAGGGGTCGGGGCTGAGGGTGAGGGGAGCGGTCCTCGCCGAGGACGGGACGCGGTCGACGAGGGCGGAAGTGCTCGTCCCGAAGGGCGACCTCTCCTCGGGACTTTCTCGAATCGTTGCCGAGCTGAGGAAAGGTCTGGAGGGGCTGTCTTGACTCCCCGATCGAGGAAGGGTGAGGTCTATCTGGTGGGGGCCGGGCCCGGGGACCCCGGCCTCATCACGGTCAAGGGGAAGGAATTGCTGGAGAAGGCCGACGTCATCATTCATGATTCACTCATCGCGGTCGAGCTTCTTTCGAACGCTAAGTCGGACGCTGAGGTGATCGACGTCGGCAAAAGAGGAGGGAAGCATCTCGCGGAGCAGGACTATATCAACGCCCTCCTCGCCTCGAAGGCGAAGGAGGGGAAGAAGGTCGTCAGGCTCAAGGGCGGCGATCCATTCCTTTTCGGCAGGGGAGGGGAGGAGGCCGAGTTCCTGAGGAAGGAGGGAATTCGAGTTCACGTGGTGCCTGGAGTCACATCCGCCATAGCAGTCCCTGCCTTGGCGGGCATCCCGGTCACGCATCGGCACTTCGCCTCCACGGCGACCTTCATCACCGGCCACGAGAGCGCCGACAAGGAGGAGGACGTCGACTGGGAAGCGCTCGCCTCGGTCGGAGGGACGATGGTCATCCTCATGGGGATATCGGGGATGGAGAGGAACATGAGGAGGCTCCTGGATGCAGGGCTCGATCCCCTCACCCCGGCGGCGGTCGTCGAGAGGGGCGCGACCGCGGACCAGAGGATCGTGTTCGGGATGGCCTCGGAAATCGCCGAGAAGTGCAGGAAGGAGAAGGTGAAGGCGCCGGCGGTCCTCGTCGTCGGGAAGGTGGTCCTGCTGAGCGAGGAGCTGGGTGATCTGCGTTGACCCGCATCGCCATCATGCGCCCCGGGGAGAAGATGGAAAACTCCGCGGCGCTTGCGAAGCGGTATGGCTTCGATCCCGTATGCGCCTCCCCTCTGGAGGTGAGGATCTTGGACTCGGAGGACTTCGATACGTTCCTCGCTCGATTGAAAGGCGGGACGCTGGATGCGATCGTTCTAACGAGTTCAATCGGCGCCAGAGCGCTGCTCGATCTCGCCGAGAGGAGGATGAGCAGGGAGCAGCTACTGGCCCTGGTGTCGAAGACCGATGTCCTTTCGATAGGTCCTCAGACCTCGAAGTCCCTGGAATCGATCGGGTTCCGGGTCCAGTTCATGCCCCGGACCTACTCCTCCGAGGGCATCCTCCGCTCCCTTCCCGACGGCTGGGCCGAGGGGAAGAGGGTGGCTGTGATCCGCTCTGACCAGGGGGATCAGAGGCTGATCGATGGTCTGAAGGCAGAGGGCGCGAATGTGAGCGAGGTCGTCGTCTACTCGCTCGTGCCGGTGACCGATACCCCCGAGATGAGAGCCCTGATGTCCGAGACCCTGGCCGGGAAGATCGATGTTTTTGCCTTCACAAGCCCCCTGTCCGCGAGGACGTTCCTCGAGGCGTTGGAGAAGGCCGCCCCGAAGGAGACGGCGCGGATAACGCTGAGCGACGCGATCGTCGCCGCGATAGGGAAGCCGACGAGGAAGGCGCTCGAGGCCGAGGGGGTCAGGGTCGATATTGTACCGCCGGAAGCGACATTTGAACGATTGCTCGCCTCAGTCGACGAGTTCTTGAAGAAGGCCGGGAGAGGTCACTGACCCCGCGTCTCGTCCACGATCGTCCGGACCGCTTCCTCGACCGTCAGAGGCATCGGAAAAGCCTTCCCAGTTTCCGTCCTCCAGAGGGCCATTGTCCTGAGAAGCGACGGAAGCTCCAGGTTCGCTTCGGCGAGGATGTCCGATCGCTCGACGAGCTCCCGCGGGCTGCCGTCGAAGATCTTCGTCCGCTTGAGAACGATCGCGCGCTGAGTGAGCTCGAATGCGACCGAGAGGTCGTGGGTGGCGAGCACGACGGTCTCGGAGAGGGAGTCGAGAATCTTGACGAGGTCCCTCCTTCCCTGGGGATCGAGGTTCGCCGTCGGCTCGTCCAGGAGGAGGATTGGGGCCCTCATCGCCAGCACTCCGGCGATCGCCACCCTCTTCTTCTCCCCGAAGCTCAGATGATGCGGGACCCTCTCCTCGTATCCCTCGATCCCGGTCATGCTCATCGCGTTCGCCACTCGTTCCCTCACCTCCTCCTCCACCAAGCCCAGATTGATCGGGCCGAAGGCGACGTCGTCCCAGACCGTCGGCATGAATATCTGATCGTCAGGATCCTGGAAAAGGAATCCGACCTTCCTGCGGAGGCCCTCGGCCTCCTTCTTCGTCAGGGGCGTCCCGGCGATCTCAGCGGTCCCGGAGGTGGGGAAGTAGAGGCCTGCGAGAATGCGGAGCAAGGTGCTCTTCCCGGCGCCGTTCGGTCCGACCAGCGCCACCCTCTCCCCCCTTCCGACGGAGAAGGAGACGTTCTCGATCGCCTTGATCCCGTCCGAGTAGACATAGCTGACGTTGTCGAGTCTCAGAGCGTCCAAATGATCACACCGGCCTGGATGAAGAGGGAAAGGATTGCGATCCCGACGAAGGCAGCGGCGAGCGCCGCGTCCCTCGCCCCCGCCCTGAGGCTGCTCAGCGTCCTCACTTCTCCCGTGTAGCCGCGCGAGAGCAACGCATCGTAGATGTTGTTCGCTCTCGTGTTTGACCGAACGAGAATCATTCCCGCGGTGTACGCGATGGTGCGGAGCGCCTCCCTGCTCAGGAGGCTCTTCCCGCCCTTGAATCCTCTGGCCTGGCGGGCGAGCTTCATCCTCTCCATCTCGTCGAGCAAGATGAAGATGAAGCGGTAGGTGAAGAGGAGGAGGGAGGAGATGATTCCGGGTACCTTGAACCAGCGGAGGGCCTTCAGGAGCTCGAAGAAGGGGGTCGTTGTGACAAGAATGATCAACGCCAGCACGGAATCGGAGATTCTGAAGAACATCATCACTCCCTCGTCCAAGCCGGAGGAGTACCAGAGGGTGAGGGAGGCGAAGACGATGAAGGGGAAGGCGAGGAGGTAGGATTTCGCGACATGCCTCAAAGGGACGAGGGAGAGGGCGACGATGACCGCAAGGAACGCGAGGCAGACGAGCAGGGGGAGGAGTTCCCTGAGGAAGGCGATAGCGATGATGAGGACGACCGTGCTCGCTATCTTCACCCTCGGGTCGAACCTCCGCAGCGGCGAGCCCTTCGCGTACTGGTCTACCTCGTGATGCCTCATCTCGCTTCCTTTCTCTCTCCTTTTCCCTTCCCTGCTATCTTGAAATATGCGAAGACGACGCCGAAGGTGAGCCCGAAGCCCAGGATGCCGGCGAGGAGGGCCGTCAGGTAGTCGTCGCCATATGAGAACGGCGCCTGGTACACCGGATCATGCTCCTCCACTCCAGCCTCCTCCATCGTCCTCTCCAGCCCGTCCCCGTAGGCCGCTGAGAAGAGGAAGAAGAAGACCAGACCCACGGCAAAGATGGCGACGATCCCCACAATCGCCTTCAAATATCTTCGCTCGATCACGACGCGGCCTCCTTAGCAACCTTCCTTGATCTTATTATTTCAGGGGCGACCTTTGCCAGGTAGATGTATATGCCGCCGGTGATGATCGCCTCCCCGATCCCGATGACCGCGTGGTAGCCGAGCATCGAGGGTACAGCGATGGCAGCCTCGATTCCGTAGGCACCGCCAGAGAGGCCGAAGCTCCCGACGAGCTCGATCGTGGCCGCGATCGACGCGGCGAAGACAGAGGTCCATGCCGCGACGAGTACCCCCACCTTGTCGTTCCTGGTTGCGAAAGGTTTGTATGCCATCCAGGCAGCGAGCGGAGCGATGACCGCCATGTTCATCAGGTTCAGCCCCAGGGCCGTCAGGCCGCCGTCTCCGAAGGCGAGGCACTGTATGAGGAGGATGACCGTGACGATGATGACAGCGGCGAACGGGCCGACGAGGATCGTCGCAAGCGCTGCCCCGAGCAGGTGGCCGGTCGTGCCGCCGAAGATCGGGAAATTGAGCATCTGGGCGACGA
>DYTM01000064.1:0-2981 GCA_020725985.1 Methanomassiliicoccus sp. | reverse complement strand
CCCGCCGCAAGAACGGCCATCAAGGGCACGGTCTTGTCGTCCATCCTCCTGTCCACCTTGACGACAGCGATTGCTATGACAGCGAGCGCGACGATCCAGCCGATGGCGACGATCTCGGGCGCCATGAGGCCGTCGGGAATATGCATTTTTCCTTTCCCCCTTAACACGATTTCCTATTTCGTGCTACCCTAATCGCTAGGGCGAGTATTTATTGTTTTTCGGCGGGCATCCTGGACCGCGTTCTTTCGGAGCAGTTAAATAGGCCGAGGGAATTGTTGAAGTCGAATAGGGAGAGGATCGAATATGGCAGTGAAGAAGCCTCGGGATGAGAAGGTGAGAACGGCTGTCATGGATAGGTACAGACGGGTCGCCGTCGAAGGGAAGTCGTGCTGCGAGGCCGAGACAACCCAGAAGGAGATTGTCAAGATCTACGGCGAGGAGCAGCTCTCCTCGCTTCCCAAAGAGGTGAAGGATCGGAACTGCGCCTGCGGGAACCCGGTCGCTGTCGCAGCGCTCAAGCCCGGGCAGGTCGTTCTGGACCTCGGCAGCGGAGCGGGGCTGGACGTTTTCCTGGCCTCCGAGAGGGTCGGCCCCTCCGGAAAGGTCATCGGGGTGGACGCGACATCGCAGATGCTGCTACGGGCGAACAGGACTGCGAAGGAGATGGGCCTCGGAAACGTCGAGTTCAGGAAGGGGGCGATCGAGGATCTTCCTGTCGAGTCGGATTCGGTCGATGTGATCATCAGCAACTGCGTCATCAACCTCGTCACCGACAAAAGCAGGGTCTTCCGGGAGGCGTTCAGGGTACTCAAGCCGGGCGGTAAGCTTGCCGTTTCCGACAGGGTCCTTGTCAAAGACCTTCCGGAGAAGGCGAAAGGGAACCTGGAGCTGTGGAGTGCGTGCGTTTCCGGAGCCCTGAGAGAGGAGGACTACCTCGCAGAGATCAAAGCCGCGGGGTTTGTCAGAGTAAGGGTGACCGACCGGCGTCTCTACGGTGAGCAGGAGGCGCGGGATCTCGTCAAGACTGCGGTCGAGGAGGCGAAGCGGAGGAAGAAGAAGCCCCTAGACGAGGAGACGGCGGTTCAAGCATTCCTGGCGGTCGCCAACGACCGGGTCGTCGCCTACAAGCCGGCGATGTAGACTCCTCTTTGTCTTTCTCTCAGAGGCTGACGACCTCGCCGAACTTGCCGCCCTTGATGAGCGCGTCGACGAAGAACTGTTTCTTCTGCTCATCGTCGAACGACACGAACCCTATGATCGGCTTGATCATCGGGCTCTTGTCCTCGACGATCTCGATGACGCCCTTCCCCGTCTTCTGATCCTGGACGATCCTCAGCTGAAGCTTCATTCCCTCATCACCTCATCAGCGGCATGACGGTGCCGTTCTTCCCGCCCTCGAGGAGCCCGTCGATGAAGAACATCTTCTGTTCCTCGCTGTCGTAGGTGATAAGGCCTATCCTGGCCTTGCAGGTGATCGTCTTCTGCTCCAGGATCTCGATGACCCCTTTCCCCGTCGGCGTGTCCTGGATGACCCTCAGAATGAGCTGCATCCTTCCCTACCCTCCGTTCGCCAATCGGACCCATTCCCTCCAGGCGGGGATCCGAGGCGTTTCACCCCGAACGCCATCCGACGGTATCAACATTCCGTATAGGCGCACTCGGAATCGACAGGACGGACGGCAGATTATTATTTGTCAATCTACATTCCCAAACTGCAAATCAAACGGGAGGAGAGGAAAAGATGAAGGTAGTGGCTTTCAACGGGAGCCCGCGGAAGAACGGCAATACGAACAGGGCGCTCGAGATCGTCCTTGAGGAGCTTCGGAACGAGGGGATCGAGACTGAGCTGGTCCAGTTAGGGAGCGAGAAGATCGAGGACTGCAACGCCTGCTTCGTCTGCGTGAAGAGCAAGGACAACAGGTGCGTCATCGACAGCGATCACATCAACGAACACATAGAGAGAATGATGGAGGCGGACGGGATCATCATCGGATCCCCGGTCTACTTCGGGAACGTCTCCGGGCAGGTGAAGGCCTTCATCGACCGCGTCGGGTATGTCTCGAGGGCGAACGGGGGCCTGTTCAAGCGGAAGGTGGGTGCTGCAGTGGCGGTGAACAGGAGAACTGGGTCATTGGCCACATTCGCCGACATCAACTTCTTCTTCCTCATAGGGGAGTGCATCGTGGTAGGCTCGAACTACTGGAACGTCGTGACGGCCGGGAAGCCGGGGGACATCGAGAACGACAAGGAGGGCATCGGGATACTCCAGACCCTCGGGAAGAACATGGCGTGGGTCATGAAGAAGCTCGCCGACTGATCCTCGTTCACTTCGACGGCGTTGCTCTGGGCCTTCCCCGCTCCGAGTCCCTCGACACCATCTTCAGCACCGGATACATGTTGGCGACGACCTTCCATTCCGCTTTCCTCAGGTGCTCGGCGAATGTCGATCGGGAGGTCCCGAACCGCCTCGCCATGCTGTCCGCGTCGGTCCTTGCCGGGGTTTCGAAGTAGCCGAGCTGGTACGCCTCCACCAATGCCCGAATCTGCTTGTCCGTCAGGCCGGCGAGGAGGCTGTCCGACGGGATGAGATGCTCGTGCCAGGATCCATGGTCTCCGAGCGGACTGATGGACTTGAGCTTGACCTCCCCCCCGTTCGCCTCGATCGCCTCGACAAGCTTGGTGAGGTTCTCCTTCTGCCACGAAATGACCCTGTAGTGCTCCCATCCCCCCTTGAAGCTGGGCGGGGGGATGTACCAGCATCCTGAATCTTCGATCATATCGCATATGGAACTCTTCTCCTCTCCGCAGTTGCAGTCTCTCGTGACGATGGAGATCTTCATTCCCTGGCGGTAGACTTGCGCGGTGGTGGAGTCGCCGATGAAGTACGCCTCGAGTGCCTCGAGAGCTTCGTTCGATTCCGCATCGATCTCGATTACATGGCTCCTCATGTTGCACCAGAGAACAATCGAAGCATCTGGGAA
>DYTM01000063.1:6346-7505 GCA_020725985.1 Methanomassiliicoccus sp. | reverse complement strand
TAGAATACGACGAGGCACTCGTCGCGGTGCTCAAGCAGTTCGGGGTGCAGGAGGACGCCCGCATTCTCGGCCTATCGTCCGGCAAGATGTACGAGCAGAAGGAGGGCAACGATTTCTACGGGGAGGTGGCGGAGAAGGTGAGGCAGGTGGCCGGGGAGGGTACCCCCGTGGTCGTCCTCGGCCCGGGCTTCGCGAAGGAGGCGCTGGTGGCCGAGGGGAAGTCCAGGTTTCCGGAGGTTTTCAACAGATCATTCGTCTTCCACACCGGCCAGGCCGGCATGCCTGGCATTCACGAGCTCATGAAGAGGGGGGTCGGGGCCGAGGTCCTTGAGGAGTCAAGGGTCGCGCTTGAGATGAAACTGGTGGAGGACCTGCTGACCGAGATATCGAAGGAGGGGATGGTCGCGTACGGGCCATCGGAGGTGGAGAGGGCGGTAGGAGCGGGCGCGGTGGTGACGCTTCTCATTCTCGATTCGCTCATGCGGCAGAAGGACATGGACCCCCTGATCAAGGCAGTGGAGGAGGCGAGGGGAAGCGTCGTCATCGTCAGCGACCGGCACGAGGCCGGGAAGAAGCTCGAGGCCCTCGGGGGCGTGGCGGCGCTGCTGCGGTTCCGGGTCTCATGATCCCTATCCGGCAATTCGGGCCAAAAGCCATGAGCGATTGCGACCCTACATCTTCGGAATCTTCCGCAAGAAACATCCGCCGAATCCACCCGAGCGCCAAGCGCTGGCGCCTCGGTATGTCTAGGCTGCGACTGCACATGTATATATATGTCCAACTGCAATCACACCGGGTAAATATTTGAACTATGGTCGGGGGAATCCATTTACGTGCTAGGGCATAACATGGACGCCCGTTCTGTTGTGCCGGGCCGGTGTGATGAAACAAGAGGTACGATAGGAGATGAAGGACAAGAAGTTGGTTCTTGCCGAGCTGAGCAAAAGCCCGATAAACATCTGCGACACCACCCTGAGAGACGGGGAACAGGCGGCAGGAATCGTGTTCGCGAACATGGAGAAAGTGAGGATAGCGAAACTGCTGGACGAGCTCGGCGTTCAGCAGATCGAGTCGGGAATACCAGCAATGGGAGGGGACGAGAAGAAGTCGGTGAAGAAGATCGCCAGCCTTGGTCTCAACGCCTCAATTCTCGGATGGA
>DYTM01000063.1:2318-6336 GCA_020725985.1 Methanomassiliicoccus sp. | reverse complement strand
GGAACAGGGCGAGCATCGAGGACATCTCCCACAGCATCGACTGCGATGTCGACTCCGTGGCAGTGTCGATGTCCTCCTCGGACATTCACATCGAGCACAAGCTCCGGAAGTCGAGGGAGTGGGTCATCGAGAAGCTCGTCGAGTCCATCGAATACGCGAAATCCCATGGCGTCTCCATATCCGCGACTCCAGAGGACGCTTCAAGGGCGGACAAGGCTTTCCTCATTCAGTTCGCGAAGGCCGCCGAGGATGCGGGAGCGGATCGGATGAGGTACTGCGACACCCTCGGGATCCTCGAGCCCCGGGGGACCTTCGACGCCGTAGCCTCCCTCGTGAACGAGGTGGATCTTGAGATCGAGATGCACACCCACAACGACTTCGGCATGGCGACCGCAAACGCGATCGCAGGCGTCCAGGCAGGGGCGACCTTCATCAGCACCACCGTGCTCGGGATAGGGGAGAGAACTGGAAACAGTCCCCTCGAGGAGGTGGTCATGGCCGCCAAACACCTGCTCAAGATCGACATGGGGATTGACACTCCCCGCTTCAGGGAGGTGGCGGAGTACGTCGCACGCGCGGCCGGGCGAACGATCCCCGAATGGAAACCGATCGTCGGATCGAATTGCTTCGCGCACGAGGCCGGCATCCACACCGACGGGGTGATGAAGTTCCTGAGCAACTACGAGCCCTACTCCCCGGAAGAAGTGGGGATGAGCAGGAAGATCATCATCGGCAAGCACTCTGGCCGTCACACGATAACGCAGATACTCGCCTCGAAGGGGATAGAGGTGGATGACAAGACGGCGGCCGAGCTGCTGGAAATAGTCCGAGCGACCTCCGTAGGGCTGAAGCGGAGCCTCTCGGAGAACGAGCTCGTTTACATATATCAGGATTATAGGGAGGGAACGCTCGATAGGCTGTAGGAGCTGAGAGAATGGGAACGATATCGGAGAACGTAATTTCGACTCACGCCGGCAAGGCGGTGGTCGCCGGGGACATAGTGGTCGCGCCGGTGGACTTCATAATGAGCCAGGACGGCACCACTTCGCTCACTATCCAGGCGTTCAGGAAGATGGGAGGGAAGTCTGTCCATGCCCCCGACAGGTACGCGATCGTTCTCGATCACAGTGCCCCCTCTCCGCTCGAGGGGGTATCGAACATACACAAGGAGATGAGGGAGTTCGCCGACGTATGCGATGCGATCCTGTACGACGTCGGGGAGGGGGTCTGCCACCAGCTCGTGCCGGAGAAGGGTCATGCCGTTCCCGGGAGCATCATCATCGGGGCGGACTCGCACACCTGCACCTACGGGGCGTTGAACTCGTTCGCCACCGGGATGGGCTCGACGGACGTGGCGGCGGCGCTCATCAGCGGGAAGACCTGGCTCAGGGTCCCGAGCACCATCAAGCTCGCCTACCGCGGCGTGCTTCCCGCGGGCTCTTTCTCAAAGGACATCGCCCTCCACATGGTCCGCACCCTCACCGCCGACGGCGCTACCTATATGGCGCTCGAGATTGGGGGGGAGGTGATCGATGCGCTGTCGGTCGAGGCAAGGATGACCATTTCCAACATGGCGGTCGAGACCGGAGCGAAGGTGGGCCTGATGGGATACGACAGGAAGGTCGCGGACTACCTGAAGGGAAGGACGAAGGTCTCATTCAAGGGCGTGTCCTCTTCGGGAGACGCCAAGTACGACCGCGTCATCGCCGAGGACCTATCGGACCTGCCGCCTCAGGTCGCCCGACCTCACAGGGTCGACGACGTCGTCCCGGTGGACGAGGTAGCAGGCACCGAGATCGATGAGGTCTTCATAGGCACCTGCACCAACGGGCGGCTGGAGGACCTGAGGATCGCGTCGCAGATACTCGACGGCAAGAAGGTTGCGAAGAGTGTGAGGCTTATTGTCGCCCCGGCATCGAGGGAGATCTACCTGCGCTCGATGGAAGAAGGAACGCTCGGGAGGCTTGTCAAGGCAGGGGCTGCTGTCGTCACCCCCGGATGCGGACCCTGCGTCGGCACGGGCGGAGGGATCCCCGCCGACGGGGAAATCGTCCTGTCGACCGCGAACCGCAACTTCAAGGGCAGAACGCGAACGCGTTCATATACTTGGCCAGCCCGGCGACCGCGGCATACTCCGCGATTCAGGGACGCATTTCCGACCCGAGGGAGGTACTCCGATGAACATTCTGAGGGGAAGGGCGCACAGGTTCGGGGATGATGTCAACACCGATTACATAATTTCGGGCAAGTACAAGTTCAAGACGCTCGACATCAACGAGATGGCGAAGCATGTCATGGAGGACCTCAGGCCGAAGTTCTACGAGCAGATCGAGGACGGGGATTTCGTCGTCGCCGGAAGGAACTTCGGATGCGGGTCGAGCAGGGAACAGGCGCCGCTCGTGCTGCAGGCAGCGGGGGTCGGCGCTGTCATAGCCGAGTCCTTCGCAAGGGTTTTCTACCGCAACTGCATTAATGTGGGGCTGCCAGTCGTTGAATGCGACACCTCGGGGATCGAGGAGGGGGACGAGCTCCAGGTGGACCTGAGGAAGGGGTTGGTTCACATCGTCTCGAAGGGGAAGATCGTCAAGGCAACGCCGCTCCCCGCCGTGATGGTCCGAATACTCGAGGACGGGGGGCTGGTCGAGCACTTCAAGAAGCACGGCGGTTTCAAGATCAGCGACGAGGGATAAGATGAGAAAAGTCGTTCTCGTACCAGGCGACGGCATCGGGCCGGAGATAACGAGCGCCGCGACGAGGGTCGTCGAGGCGTCAGGCGCCAAGATTCAGTGGGAGAGGGTGGACGCTGGCGCGAAGGTGATGCAAGAGATTGGCAGGCCCATTCCGCCGAGATTCTTCGAGTGGGCGATCGAGACGGGCGTGGTGCTCAAGGGGCCTACGCCGATCGGCGAGGGGTTCAGAAGCGTCAACGTGGCGATCCGCCAGCGCCTCAACCTCTACGCGAGCGTACGGATCGCCAAATCGATTCCAGGGGTGAAGGCACTTCACGACAACGTCGATCTCGTGATCGTCAGGGAGAACACCGAGGGCCTCTACTCAGGAGTGGAGAGGGAGTCAAGCTACGGCGCGGTGGAGAGCGTCAAGATCACCTCGGTCGAGGCGAGCAGACGGATCGGCAAGTTTGCCTTTGACTATGCGGTCGCGAACGGGAGAAAGGAGGTGAGCGCGGTGCACAAGGCGAACATCCTGAAGAAGGGGGACGGGCTCTTCCTTCGCAGCGTCGCCGAGGTCGCAGCAGACTATCCGAACATCAGGTTCAGTGATTTCCTCATAGACAACGCGGCCTTCCAGCTCATCGTGGATCCGTCTCAGTTCGACGTCATCGTCACCCAGAACCTCTACGGAGACATAATCTCGGAGATGTGCGGCGCTTTGATCGGCGGTCTGGCTCTCCTGCCCGGAGCGAACTTCGGAGAAAATCTCGCCCTGTTCGAGGCCGCCCACGGAAGCGCGCCCTCGATCGCCGGCAAGGGGACGGCCAATCCCGCAGGGATCATCCTTTCGGCTGCATGGATGCTGGACTACATTGGAATGGCAAGGGAGGGGGAGAGGGTGAGGAAGGCGGTTCACAAGGTCCTCGGGGACGGCAAGAAACTGACGCCGGACATGGGAGGAAGAGCGACGACTGAGGACTTCACCGACGCCGTCATAGATGCGATGAGCTAAGTCCGACTCAATCCGCTTTCCTCATCGCGCCGTTGATGGCGATCTCAGCGATGTCCATCGCGTACATAGTCGTCCTCGCGATGCTGTCGAGCACGGTGCTCCTGGTGACGGCCTGAAGTCCGTTCGGAGATTTTATGTCGCCCCGGGCCTTCTCGCAGGCTTCGACGAGGCGGCCTCCTTTGTCAATTCCCTCATTGGCAGCCTCGATGTTCTTGGCGAACAGGGCCTCCACCGCCATGTCCAAAACGGTGAGGGCAGACGCGCTCATTCGTGCTATCCCCTCATCCCTGCTCGGCTGGTTCTTCGACTTCGCCACGAGAATCGCATTCCTCGC
>DYTM01000063.1:0-2308 GCA_020725985.1 Methanomassiliicoccus sp. | reverse complement strand
CGCGATCTTCTCCGCGTGGTCGCCTATCCGCTCGATCACCCTCGCCGCCAGCATGAGACTCATGCCATCATAGACATCGATTCCCATCTTGTCTGCGAGCTGCCGATCTTTCAGAATGAGGTTGTACTGCTTGATGACCATCCAGTAGAGGCGATCGACCTCCGCGTCCCTGTCGATCACGTCCCTTGAAAGATCCTCCTCGCCGTTCTCGAAGGCAGCGATCGCGTCGGAGTGCATCGATCTCACGATGAGGTGCATCCTCCGCACGCACTTCTGCTGGGGAAGCTCGATCGGATCAGATAGATCGTGCAAGACGATCGAATCGCTCGTCTCCTCGATCACCTCCGGCCCGATGACCATTCTCGAGAAGTCCTTCACCGCCCTCTTGAGGTCCAGGCTGAATCTCTCCCTAGACCGTATTTCGATGATGTTGAACCCCGCGAGATACGCGCCTGTCAGTTTCCTTGTAAGATGATCGCTAGACTCATCTTCCCCGAGCGCGATTGTCTTCCTGACGGTGGACTCCCTCTTCTCGATCCTGGGGTTTATTGTCAAGGTACCGTCTCCCATCATCTGGACCGTAACCGGGTCGCCGGCCTTCAACCCCCGCTCAACGACCCATTCTTTGGGGAGGGAGACGGTCATTGTAGACAGGCCAGTCTTCTGTATCCTTCTTACATCCATGGACATGACACGATTGCATGTGTCTTTGCGCTAATCTACATATCGTATATTCAAATCTTATTGTACATATTCGTATGTCCGTAAACATATAGATACATGTTCTATACTGCTAACGCAAATAAAGCCATGGGAAATACTGATTTTCTGAGAGTTTGAGTCCCGAGAAGAATCTGAGCGAAGAGAAGAAGAGCCATTGCGGCCAAGGGGGGAGGAGTTTTATCGCCTTCGATGATTCGTCGGCTCGAAGGAACATACCGATCAGAATCCTCGGGAAGGAAGGAGTGACTTAGATGAACAAGAAAGCATGGACGGCTATCGGAATCATCCTGATTGTCGTCGTGGCCGGGGCGGTCGCCGCCCTTCTCATGAGCGGAGGGAAGGAGGCTGTCACAATCAGCCAGAAAGGCTCGGACACGATGCTCGAACTGTGCCAGAACTGGGCCGAGAGGGTTCACGAAGAGAATGACTACTTGATCGTGGTAGTTTCAGGCGGAGGAAGCGGCACGGGTATCAGCGCCCTTGTCTCAGGTGACGTTGACGTCACACAGTCTTCGAGAAATCGACTCTGCGGTCGCCGCTGGGGCAAACCCAGTGGAGTTCCGAGTCGCGATCGACGGGATTGCCATCGTTGTTCACCAGACCAACTCGATTGGAGAGCTCACCATCGAGGAGCTTCGGGGAATCTACAACGGCACATACACCAATTGGAACCAGCTCGGCGGACCTGATCGGACCATTGTCTCCTACGGCAGGCAGAGCACCTCTGGGACATATGTGTTCTTCCAAGAGCATGTTCTTTTGAACGGGGACTACCGAACTGACATGCAGGGAATGACGGGCAACTCCGCCATAGTCAGCGCCATTTCGGCGGATCAGGGCGGCATAGGATATGTCGGGATCGGCTACGCGGTCGGAGCCACGGGGATAAACGTTGTCAATCTCAAGCAGAACGAATCGTCCCTGGCCTACTCGCCGCTTGATGAGGACGCCGTGCTCTCGGGAGACTACAGCCTGTCGAGGTACCTCTATCTCTACACCAACGGTCCTCCAACAGGAGCCCTCAAGGTCTACATCAGCTGGATACTGACTGATGGGCAGGCGGTCGCAGAGGAGATCGGGTTCTACGCCCTCCCTTCTGAGGTCGTCGACGAGGAGATGGCGAAGCTTGGCTGATCGACCCGGGATCAATCTAAACCCCTTACCTTTCCTTTTCGGGGGACTCAGTAAGTCCTAGGAATGGGGGGAGCGGAGAGAGGGAGAGCGACTGATGAAGGGGTTGAATGGTTTCCGGAGAGCGATACTCAGGATAAGCAAGGCGGAATACTGGTCCTTCGGAAGGAGTAAATCCGGCCGAAATACGGGGAAAGGCGAGTTCTGGATCAGAACAGGTCTTTTCTTCGCCACCTTCATCACGATAGTAGCGTTAGGGGCTGTCTTCTACTTCATCTTCTCCGAAGCGCTTTTCACATTCCAGCATGTGAGTCTCACCGATTTCCTTTTCGGCGGCACATGGAATCCCACTTCCCCGACGAATCCGCTATACGGGATACTCCCGCTCCTTTGCGGCACATTTCTGGTCAGCCTCGGGGCCGCCCTCATCGCGATACCGATCGGTCTCGGATGC
>DYTM01000062.1:6311-7515 GCA_020725985.1 Methanomassiliicoccus sp. | reverse complement strand
GAGAGGCTCGGGCACAAGCCCAAGCTGGCCTCGAAACTCGAGGAACTCATTTCCCGAGCCGATGTCCTCTACGTAACGAGGATTCAGAGGGAGCGGTTCCCCGACCCGAGCGAGTACCTCAAGGTTGCTGGTTCGTACAGAATCGACAACGCCTTGCTCAGGGAGGCGAAGAAGGATCTCATCGTCATGCATCCCCTGCCGAGGGTGGACGAGATCGCCCCCGAGGTCGACAACACCTCCCACGCGAAATACTTCCAGCAGGCTTTCAACGGTGTGCCAGTGAGAATGGCGCTCCTTCTTCTCGTACTTGGAGCTGAGGCCGATGAAGGATTTTAGGGTCACGCCGATCAGGAACGGGACGGTCATCGATCACATCGAATGCGGGATGGCGCTGAAGGTTCTCCGGATAATCGGGGTGAACGGGGAGAAGGTACACTCCACTGTGAGCGTGCTCATGCACGTGCCTTCGAAGAAGGCGGGATGGAAGGACGTGGTGAAGGTGGAGGACCGCGAGCTCGATCCGAAGGAGGTGGACAAGATCGCCCTGATCTCGCCGCGAGCGACGATCAACATCATCCGGGACTTCAATGTGGCGGAGAAGTACAAGGTGAAGCTGCCGGAGGTCGTCAGGGGGATCGTCCATTGCGGCAATCCCAACTGCATAACGAATCTGAGCGAGCCGGTCGAGTCCGAGTTCGTCGTCGAGAGCAAGGATCCGCCGGTCCTCCGATGCATCTACTGCGACAGGATACTTGAGGACATCTCGGAGCACCTCGCCTGAATCATCGGAGCCAGACGAGTTCTTCCTTCGTCCGAGTGATGACATTCTGCATGTCATCGAGTATCTTCTGGTCGTTCACGTTCCTGTCGGCGGTGACGACGATGAGGAGGCTCGAGCTCACCTCGGCGATGAACATCTTTGTGTCCTTGAATACGGAGATGATGTGGTCGAGCCTGTCCTTCGCCACGTCAGCCCTCGTGGACTCGGCGGAGGAGAAGATAATTGCGGCCATCGCTGAGAATGTCTCCGAGCGGGCGGCGGAGGAGGATTTCCCCGCGACCATGAGGCCCGTCTTGGAGACGATGAAAACGCTCTGAACCTGGGAATCCCTGACGAATTGGTCCAGGATGATCTCCTCGAGGACACTTTCTACAGACTTCGCCGGCTGCACCCGCTCATCCCTCCGACCGCGCCAAACGCGCT
>DYTM01000062.1:1919-6301 GCA_020725985.1 Methanomassiliicoccus sp. | reverse complement strand
CATACCCAGTACCTAGGTTCCATTTTGATGAATGAATCCTAGTGCATTTAACCCTTTCCCTCTGAGAATCGAGATTCTGGACTGATGATTTCAGGTGGAGCCAGTTGACGGGGGAAGTCCTCGATTTCCGGACATAATCCGCCGGCCGAGGCATGGATTAAATAAGCCTAGATTGATTACAGCAGGAGAGTGACTGGATGCCGATAAACGTCGACACTCTGAAGTGCACTGGCTGCGGCCTGTGCGAGCTGGCGTGCAGCTTCAGGAGGGACAGGGTCTTCACGACGATGAGGTCGAGCATCATGCTTCACCTCGACGACAAGCGGAACTACTTCGGCGTGATGATCAAGCTCCCGAACGACGTTCTCATCCTCGCAAGGCCCGAGGGGCTTGAGATCCAAAGGCCGACCGATAGGAAGGACGAGGAGGGGGCGGGGGCCAAGCCGATCCTGCTCAGGGAGCCGTGCGACGAGTGCGGAGAGGAGGAGCCTTACTGCGTGAGAATATGCCCCCCGATGTGCCTGTCCAAGGGTGAGTAAGATGGATTACATGTACACGGGCAACCTCCTCATCGTCGACCTGGAGAGGGGGGAGACGGAGGAGCGGCTCGTCGACGAGGAGTTGCTCCGGTCCAAGTTGGGAGGGGCGGCGGTGAATGACGCCCTTTTCAAGGAGTTCGAGTCCAAGGATCCCGTGGCAATAGGTGCGGGCCTTTTCACCTCCACGATGATCCCTGGCTCGTCGATGTCGGTCATGACGGCCCGCTCCCCGATCACCAACCGGAAGATGCACTGCCCGATAGTCAACTTCGCAGGGGCGGAGCTCAAGCTCGCCGGATTCGATTTCATTGTCCTCCACGGCACCTCCCCAAAGCCGGTCTACCTCTGGCTTCACGACGAGATAGCGGACCTTGTTCCAGCGGATGGAATATGGGGAAGGGATACTTGGCAGACGGCCGATCACATCAGGGAGGAGCAGGGAGAGGAGCGCATCCAGGTGATTTTGATCGGCCCTGCCGGTGAGAAGAAAGGGAGCATCGGCCAGCTGGTTGTCGACTACTGGTCCGAGGGAGACAAGGTGGGTTTCGGGAAGAGACTCGGGGAGATGGGACTGAAGGCGATCGGGACGCGGGGGATGGGCGAGCTCGAGCTGGCCGATCCCGAGAGGTTTCTGGAACTGTGTCTGAAGGCGATCGGGGAAGCGAGGGAGAGGATCGGAGGTGCTCGGGGCATCGACAGCCTGATGCCCTCGGTCGACCTAAAGAACTTCGGGGTGGTGAGGCATAGGGACTCCGCCTGCTTCGGTTGTCCCTGGCCATGCAGAACCTTCGCGAAGTACAACGAGCCGCCGACGGTCCTCAAGGAGGCGCTCGAGGAGCCCGGAGTGCTCATCGCGGATGCGCCGGGGTTCGCGGCGCTGCTGAGGGCTGGCTTTGACGCCGTCGAGGCTTCCAGGCTTATGGAGGTCGTCAGTCGGCTCGGGATCGAGCCTCTGGGAGCCGCTCCCGCCACCGAGGGGCTGGGATTCGCCGACGCGAAGGCGAAACTGGAGAGAATGGGGGCTGAGCAGACCGACGTCGGTTCAGTTCCGACGGTGAACGGAGCCTGCAGACCGGACCTGTTCAGCCCGTTCGCTCCGAACGGAGGGGAAGACGAAGCGATTGCCCTGGCATACATTCTCGGCATCTGTCCCAGGTACGCGGCGAGAATGGGAATTGACAGGGAGCTGGTTTCGCAACTGATAGAGGCATGCACCGAGATCGAGATCACGCCGGAGGCTATCGGCTCGCTGGCCCGATCGGTCCTGCACTGAAAGACGAGAGCAATTGGAAGGAGGGAATGGATTGAGCATCCTCGTCCTGACAGGGATGCCCGGAGCGGGGAAGGAGGAGTTCGTCAGCGTAGCGAAGGACCTGGGGTTCGAGGTCATCAGGATGGGGGACGTCGTCAGGAGGGAGGCGTCCTCCAGAAACTTCAGCACCGACGACCAGAGCGTCGGGGGCTTCGCCCACTCGGAGCGGCAGAGGCTTGGCTACGACATCTGGGCGAGGAGGACCGTGCCGCTGGTGAAGGCGGAGGGGACCTTGATCGATGGTTGCAGGGGGGAGTCCGAGCTGACAGTCTTCAGAAACGCGTTCGGGGAAGGGGTGAGGGTGGTGGCGATTCATGCCTCGGCGAGGACGAGGTTCGAGAGGCTCAGATCCAGGAACAGGTCTGACGCCCCGGCGGACTTCGAGCAGTTCCGGGAGAGGGACAAGAGGGAGCTGGGATGGGGGCTCGGCAACCTCGTCGCACTCGCAGACCACGTGATCGTGAACGAAGGAACGCTCGAGGAGTTCAAGAGGAATGCCGCGGAGCTACTGAGAGAATTGGGTGAGCATGAAGTTCAAGGTCGTTAGGCTCTGCAAGGCCGATGCCCTCTCGATTGTGCCGCAGGAGGTCGTCCGGTTCGATCTCGAGGCGAGTTCCGGCATCCTGAGGGAGGAGGGATACGATATCGAGGACTCGGGCATCATGATTGTCGCCAGGAAAGGGAGGACCGATATCACGATCTACCGGAACGGCCGGATGATGATCCACCCCGCGACCGAGAAGGAGAGGGCGAGGGAGATCGCCACCGAGCTGTACTCAATCCTCGGGCCAGCTACGGGCTAGCGTAAGGGCGGGAGCTCAGATCCCCTTTTGCACTCCGAGGACGTTCACGATTCTCCTGAGGTCGTCCTTCGAAACGCTGCCGACGAGGTCGTCGCGCTCGTCAAGAACCACAACGAAATCGTTCTGCTCCCCCATCAGTTTGAGGACCTCCACCGCGTCCATGTAGCTCTTCGCGTAAGCGGGAGAACGGTTGAGAACTGCACCGGCGGTGACCGTCTCCCGATCCGCGGCCCTCACCCGGCCGATTATCCCGACCGAGACGACCCCGAGGAGGACCCCGTTCTTGACGACGGGGAAGGCGGTCCTCTGCTCCTTCAGCATCTTCTCGAGGACCTTGTCCAGGGAAACCTCCGGCTCGACCCAGAAGACTGTGGGATTCATGATCTCCTTCACCTTGACGCCGTCGAGAGCGACCATCAGCTTCGTCATCTGCCCCTCCTCGGAAGCCCCGGCGTAGATGAAGATGGCGACGAGGATGACAAACACGTCAAGGAAGATGAAGCCGACCGCTGCCATGGCGATCGCGAAGACCTTGCCTACCTTCACGGCGGTATCGGTGGCCTGGAGGAATCCGACCCTCGTGGCCAGGAAGGACCGGAGGATCCTACCTCCATCCATCGGGAATGCGGGAATGAGGTTGAAGCCTCCAAGCAGGAGGTTGTAGAACCCGATGATCCCGCAGGTGATCTGCAGCGCCTGTACGGCGACGCTCGGGTTCCGAACGCCGTCGAGGAGTAAGGAGGAGGGAATGAGTACCAGGCCGATGAGGAAGCTCACGGCCGGTCCGACGAACGCCATCCAACCTTCGACGCCTGGCTCCCTCGGGGTGTCCTCCATCTGAGCGACCCCTCCGAACAGCAGCAGGGTGATGCTCTTGATCCCGTAACCATGCCTCACCGCGACGTACGAATGACCGAGCTCGTGAAGGAGGATAGTGAAGAAGAAGAGGAGGGCGCAGAGGATTCCTAGCATCGCCTTGGCCAGGATTGAGACACGCAGATCGGCGAAGCCGAGCGTGATGCCGGCGATGTTCGCATTGGTCAGAGCGAAGAACGCTGCGAAGACCGGTAGGATGATGAGGAAGGTGAAGTGGAAGTAGATCGGAATCCCGATGACCGTCCCCATTCGAAGGGATGTGCGCACGAAACCCGGTATGTGCTGGCGATTTATTTAAGATTGGGCGGCATGTCCCGGTACGGGATCTTCACCGGATGGAACGACGGTCGGCGCTTCAAGTGCCAGTCTGTAGTGCTTCCTGCTCCCCCAAGATGCTCCCGTCGAATTCGAAGGTCCTCCTCCTTCCGTCCGCGAATTCCACCTCTTGGTAGAGGCGGTCGCCCTCGATCATCACCTTGAGCGATCGAAGATTGGACCTGTAGGTCTCGGTCCTCCCATCTCTGTCCCTCGTGACAAGCCGTTTCTCCTCCATCTCGTGCAACCGCCTGTAGCACTTGGCGACCGGTATGCTCAGTGTCCCGGAGATCTCCTTTATCGAGCTCGCACGCGAGGAGATCATCGACAGGATCCGCGCGGTCTCCTCATCGCATGCCAGCTGGGTCATTCGGAAGTCCATCCCTTCCAACATCATGGGAGGCGACTTGTCGCTGCGACATATATACGGGTTGCTGCCTGATTCTCGTTACTGATTATTCGATTGGATTCCAGTCGATCACACCGGAGCGGACGGGCTCATACGGGTTCCCAAGTGAATTTGCATCATCACGGCCC
>DYTM01000062.1:0-1909 GCA_020725985.1 Methanomassiliicoccus sp. | reverse complement strand
TCTCATTTCACGGAGCCAGATGCAACGAAAATTTATATAGTGAATAGCATCTTTATACTGCAGTCATCTGGGATTCAGATGGTCAGGGTCAATGGGATGGGATTGCTGATTGCTCTATCAGTAGTGCTCTCCCTCGCCTGCTACGTTCCGATGCCCGGGACCTCGCAGCAATCTTTCGGATCAGGTCAAGCGGATCCTCTCCCGGCACTCATGCAGGATCAGTACGATCCCCTCCTCATCTTCGAGAAAGATGTGGTGTTTGACAACCTGTCGAACGCCACCGCGTGCGACCCGTGGCCAATCGACTTCGAGCTGGGGGACCTGAACAACGACGGCTTGGACGATGTCGCGGTCGCATCCAACTCCACCGATCTGATAACCATATACAACGGGACCTCTGACGGCTTCGATCTTGACGGCTGGACGATCCAACTGAGCGGTGTCGGCAGTCTCAGGAACATAGCCCTGGGTTACATCGACAACGATCAGCTGATGGACATGGCGGTCAGCTACCTCGACCCGTCAAACATAGGGAAGATCGCGATTCTATACGGGAAGGACAACCTCAATCCGTCTATGGCAGTCGTGAAGGACACACATGATCAGCCCTACGAGCTTGTAATCGGGGAGTTCAGCAACGGCGGGGATCGGGACGTGGCCGTCGTCTGCAGAGGGACTCCGTCGGCGGCGGATGACTATGTCGACATATGGAGGTCCCCCTTCGGAGGGATAGGAGATCTGGCCTGGATCACGATCCCCGGCCTGAGGAACAGCCAGCTCCTGACCTCGGGCTACGTGGACGGGGATCAGCTGGCGGATCTGATCGTCGGCAACATGAGCGGGCCCGACGTGGTGTTCTTCCTCCAACCGATTTCGTTCGTCTCGGGCCCTTCTCCATGGCCCTCCACCACTCGAGCAGTTTCAGGTCAGGTCTCGGATATCGAGGTAGCGAACATCACTGGCTCCGGCGACCGGGATCTTGCTGTCGCCGAGACGAGTCTTTCCAGAGTGCACCTGTACTACAACACCGGATCCACTCTGCCCTCTGTCCCGACCAGACTCCTCTCCGCTTATCAGGGGCTCACATCCATCTCTTTCGGTCGAGTCTCCGGCGACTCGGCGCCTGACCTGATCGCCGTGAATGGCGTCTGGGGAAACGCCTCGGCATTCTTCCAGGGTGCCGGGAACAACTGGTATTCCTCTCCCAACTGCACCTTTCCCACGAATGCGAACCCGGTGAAGGCTCTTGTCAGTATGGCCTCGCCGACCGCCAACGACGTCCTCATCCTTTCGAACGGCACTTCCGCCGTTTCGGGGAGTTTCGAGCACTTCCTCACGAAAAATGGCTTCGTCGGAAATGCCAACCTCAATCACTTCCTCTCCTCTTCCCGCCCATCGGGGCTCTCCTCGGGCAGCATGGAGAGCGGGAAGCGGGCTATCGCCGCTGCTCTGCCTTCTTCGAACGAGATTGCACTATTCGAGCTGAACTCCACGAGGAAGAACAGACTGGCGACCGAGAGCGAACCGTCTTCCGTCGAGTTCGGGGATTTCAGCGGGGACGGCAACGACGACATCGCCGTCACGAATGCGCTGTCCGACTCGGTGAGCGTCTTCTTGGGCTCGTCCGGGATCTACGGTCAAAGATATCCTCTGGCGAATATCACCCTCCCAATCAACCTGCCGTCATGTGTCGTCTCTGCTTACATACAAGAGTTGGCTGGGGTTGACCTCGTGATCGGCGGCGAGGATGCCGTCGTCGTTCTCTACAACACCCAATCGTCCCCGTTCTTCAGCAGTCTCGAATACGAGGTTCTGCAGTCGATGCAAGCTGGAAACGTGACCGAGGTGTTCATCGGTGATTTCGACGGACAAGGCTCCGCCTACGACATCGCGATCCTCAGCGAGGGAG
>DYTM01000061.1 GCA_020725985.1 Methanomassiliicoccus sp. | reverse complement strand
GGTCGCGGGAGTGGCGAGCTCGGCCTTCGGCTACGCCGGGCAGAAGTGCAGCGCCTGCTCTCGGGCATACGTGAGCGCTGACATCTACGATGCCTTCGTCGGCAAGCTTGTTGAAAAGACTGAGGGGCTGAGGGTCGGTGACCCGAGGGAAAGGGAGATCAACATGGGCCCGGTGATCAGCGAGAAGGCGGTCAACGACTTCCTCAGGTATGCGATGATGGCGAGGAAGGACGGCCTCATTCTCTCGGGAGGTGCGAGGCTGACCGGTGCAGGGCTCGATCGCGGATACTTCGTCGAGCCGACCATTGTGGCGAAGCTGCCAGAGGACCACTACCTCATCAAGAACGAGCTCTTCCTCCCGTTCCTCTGCGTCCAGAAGGTCAAGTCCCTGGAGGAGGCGGTGAGGAAGGCGAACGATGTGGAGTACGGACTCACGGGCGGCATCTTCTCCGAGGACGAGAAGGAGATCGAGTACTACTTCGGCATCGTCGAGGCCGGGGTGGTGTACGCGAACAGGAAGCGGGGCGGCTCCACAGGGGCGATGGTCGGGGCACAACCCTTCGGCGGCTGGAAGGCGAGCGGCTCCACCGGGAAAGGCGCCGGCGGGAGGTACTATCTTCTGCAGTTCATGAGGGAGCAGAGCAGAACGGTCATCAGGCGCTGAGTAGTACCGGAGCCGAGGAAAGCCAGGCGCTCTCGCGCCACCGCGAAACCCTTTTGTACGTTCCGAGCCATTCCTGGGTTCAGGGGACAGTTGATGCGTTGTCGCGCTTGTTCGGTGGTCGTCGTCATTCTTCTTCTCATATCGTCCTTTCCCTTCCTCTTCATCTCTTCGCCCGCGAATGCCGAGGTTTTCGGGGAGAACATCCAAGTGGACAACGACTGGGAGACGAGCGGCTCGCAGGTCTCCCCGAGGATCGCCGTCGACGCGAATCTCAGCATCTCGGTGGTCTGGGCGGAGGAGAGCGGACCGGATTTCGACATCTGGTACGCCCGGTCCGAGGACAACGGCTCATCGTTCCTTGACAAGGTGAGGGTCGACGACACGGGAACGGGCTTCTCAAATCAGTCCTCCCCCTCGATCGCGGTCAACGCCACCGGCTCAATCTTCATAGTCTGGAGCGACGACAGGTCGGGCGAAATCCTGAGGATATACATCTCGAGGTCGGACGACAACGGCTCCACCTTCTCTTCGAACGTTCAAGTTCCCCCGTCCGGGACGAACGCCCAGTACACCCCCGACATCGCCATTGCGAACGATACGATATTCGTGGTGTGGGCTGAAGCGGTCAATACCGTCTCAGGGTTCGCCCCGAAGATCTTCGTCTCTCGATCGTTCGACTGGGGTGTGTCCTTCGAGGCCCCGCTGAGAATCGATTCGACCGGAACCGCTTTCTCCCTCCTTCAGTCCCCAAGGATTTCGGCGAGGAACGAGAGCGTCCTCGTCGTCTGGCAGGACACCCGTGCGGACGAGAACTACTACGACATTTTCGCCGCGCTCTCAACCGACTCAGGAGTGACGTATGGAATCGACGAGAAGATCAGCGACGGCCCCAGCCTGACCAGACAGACCTCCCCCGACCTGTGCTTCCTCCCGGATGGGAGCGCGGTGGTAGTCTGGGAGGATCAGAGGAGCGGGGCGTTCGAGATCAGGGCGGCGGTCTCTGAGAACGGGGGGGAATCGTTTAACTACTCTGTCGCGGTGAGCGACGGGGAGTCATGCACCGCCCCCGCGATCGCATCCGACGCAGGCGGGAACATCTCGGTGGTGTACAGGGAGCACACCGCCGACTCGGACCAGATCCGCTATGCCATCTCCAGGACCGGGGGGGCAACATTCTCGTCGAGCATCAGGGTGGACGACGTTCCCCTCGACGTGAACAAGAGAGAGAATCCGGACGTTGGGATCGGCTACAACGAGACCGCCCTGGTCGTCTTCCAGGACAGGAGGACCGGAGACGAGGTCATCTGGTTCTCAAGGATGGTCAACCGGCCGCCTGTATGCTCCATCACGACCCCGACCGCGGGGGCGACAGTTGAAGGCGTTGTGTCTGTGATGGGCAACGCTTCTGACCCAGATGGTAATGGCACCTTGGTCTCCGTGGAGGTAAGGATTGTCAGGGTGGGCGGGACGTACGACAGTGGATGGAACACCGCGATCGGAATTGCCCCTTGGGACTACCTGTTCGACACCTCCGCCGTCCTAAACGGTCAGTACCAGATACAAGCACGGTCATCGGACGGGGAGTCCTTCTCCGAGACCGCCTCATTGTTGGTGACCGTCGACAACCCGGTTCAGCTGTGGCCAGATCTATACATTGCCTCGGGGAATATCACTCTCTCGCCGACTCATATTGAGGCAGGAGATGTCGTCACGATTACTGCAGATGTCCGCAACATCGGCAACGTAAACGCAACGAATGTAGAGGTGAAGTTCCTCCGCGGTACCTCCCAGATCGGGGGCATCGAGACAATCGGCCTCGTGGCCCCCGGCGAGTCCCGCAGCACCGAGGTCCAATGGCAGGCGCTCGAGGGCGATCATACGATCAGTGTCGAGATTGATCCGGCCAACACCATCGACGAGTTGAACGAGGAAAACAATGACGCCTCGATCCAGCTCACCGTCCACCCATCCACCTTCTACCGGCCGGACATGGAGGTATCGGCGGGGAATGTGACCGTAATGCCATCGAGCATCGCCGAGGGGGAAAGCGTCACCATCACTGCGACGGTCTTCAACCTCGGCACGGAGGAGGCTTACTATGTCACCGTCGTCTTCAATGTGGATGGGGTGCAGATTGGACCGCAGAAGATTATCTCGCTCATCCCGGTCAACGAGAGCGCCAACGCGTCCGTCACGTGGACCGCTATAAGAGGCTCACACCAGATTTCGGTCCTCGTTGATCCCGCCAATTCCACGTACGAGTTGAACGAGGAAAACAACAACGCCACCATCACCGTCGAGGTGAGCGCGGTCGGGGATTTCCCGATATGGATCGTTGCGATCGTGGTGGTGATCATCCTTGTCCTCGTCGGGGTGATGATCTGGGTCATGAAGTGGCGGAGGCCGAAGTACTGAAGCCGCCGACCTTGCTCGTCTCCTGATATCCTATCCGACCTCCTCTTCCCTCCGAGGCATGAGCGCGATAGACGAAAAGAGTTTTAATCGTTGAAGGAGGTTGAGTACCAGGGTATGGGAATGCTCAAGATGGAGGACATATTGGCACTGGAGGTCATCAGCGCCGACGCCAGAGTCGCCGGGGAAGTGGAAGGGATGGCGGTGGACGTCGAGGACTGGATGATCCCCGCGCTGAGGATCGCGCTGAAGAAGGGAGTCGAGGAGGCGGTCGGGGTGAAGAAGCCGCTGCTCGGGTACGCGAAGCTCTATATCAAGACCGAGTCGGTGGACTCGATATCGGACACGCTCACTCTGAAGGCGAACTTGTCCGACCTGAAGGAGGTCGCAATCGAAGGGGCAAGCGTCGTCACGACCGCCGCTGACGTGATAGGGAAGAGGGTCATCTGCCGGAGGGCGAGGCAGATAGGGTTTGCGGAGAACATCCTCTTCTCCCCGGACAAAGGATGGACCGTCCCTTACATCGAGGTTAAGTTGGACAAGTCCGCGATCGATGATCTGAACGTGAAGAAGCCCTTGCTCACCACCCCCACCATCAGGGTGCTGACGACCGACATCAAGACGATAGGGGACATGATCATGCTCAGGATCGACCACGAGGAGCTGAGGGACTTCCTCGAGAAGAAGCCGGCTGCGAAGAAGTGAGGACGGTCGAAGGCTGGGTCCATCGAGGCGGGAATGGAAGAGGATTGGGCTCCTCATTCAACGCTAGCGGTGAGAATCGAACTCGGGGATTCCGATCGTCGACTTTCAAATGCCCTATCGTAGTGTTCAACTGTAGTCTAGAAGGCACGGTTCCCGATGGTCAATCAAGATCGGCGACAAGGTTGAAATTTGCAGGAAATCCCTTCGAGATGACACAATTGCAGGTCCAAACAAGAATGGCCGATCCGTTCTCAAGAGGTAATTTGAATTCGTTCAACGTACGATGAGTCGGTGACCTTGAATGCCTGGATGACTTCTTTCCTAGTGAATTCGAGTGGTCAGGTTGGAAAAGTCTATATATTCGCTTTTGAATACTAGGACAAGCACACTTCTGAAGTGTGGGGGAAAAAAGTGTGAAAGGAGGAAAATAAATGGCAGAAGTATTGAACATGTTAGTACCCATAACCTGCGTTATGTGGTTTTGCGGTATCTCCTGTTTTGTCGGGGGTTGGTTGTGCCTCGGGAGAGCTGACGGAAAGGGCGCAGGTTTCGTCGTAGCAATGGGTGGACTATCGGCTACATTGGCCTCGTTTATCAGCCTGGCGATTTATGCCCCGTCGAACTCCATCATAGAAGGTGGACCGGTCGGCGTGCCCACTACCGCCGCGCTGTTCGTGATATGCCCCATTATCTACGGCCTGGTATTGACGTCGTTTGGTTTCCATGCGTACAATGGCTGGGATGGTAGGAGCCAGGGCTGGTTAGCTCTGTACTTCGGCCTGACCGCGCTGTTCTTCCAGTGGTACTTCTGGGGAAGTAACTTCTGGCAGGTAATGAACTTCACATGGGTTGTTGCGCTGTTCGCAACAGCAGCAGCCAACCTGACCAAGTGGCCCATACTGAAGTTCCTCGGCGCGTGGCTGATCGTGGCTTGCGGGTTGTTCTCGCTGCTCTTCGCTAGCCTGTCGCTGGGAATGGGCTGGATCTGGTAGAGACCAACCGAAATCCTTTTCCTTTTTCCATATTTTTGACATTTTTCTTGTTGATTGAGAGTTGTCAGACCGTCAGCAGAGGGATTGAGTCATCCCCCTCCTCTCTCGGCTTCTGCAACCATCAGGAGGGGCCGGGATTCTTGATGGCGTGATGGCAGATGATTCGAGAGGACGTGCCTCTCGACGATACGGGAGGACGAGATCAGACCACTCGGATTCACCCCTGTCATCCTCCCATCAACTTCAGAGGGACGATGATGATCGGTCGATCTTATGGGAAGACGAGTCACGACCTTCGGCTTAGGCAGTGTGGGCGGCCGACAGTTGAAGATCATTCACAAGAAGGCGAGGAGGTTCTACGACTCCTTCGATAACCTCATATCCATCGAATCCCCGAGGAGCTAGATCGATGCGTTCACGAAAAGAGAGCAATCCGCTGAGGTGACTAGATTTGCGTTCTTGCGAGTCTGAGCATGCGGGTCAGTATGAGCTCGTGCCTTTACTCATCTGTCCTATTGGGATTCAACGCTAGCTCTTCAGCATCTTGACGCGATCACGTATGACCCTTATCATTTCCTCAGCGTCTGACTTGGGGTTTATCCAGAACACAGTCTTCTTGACATCCCCCGCGAGGAAATCGACGCATCCGCTGAAGTATGGAGTCTTGCAGATTCCCACGGACGCGACCTGATCGTAAGTGAAATCCTCTACTTGGAATTCCCCGGATATCTTCGGTATGCAGAAGATGACCCTTTTGTCCGTGGCGACAAACACACCGACCGGTGATCTATGGGTCTTGCCTGGATATATGTCCTTTATTCTGCAATCAGTGATCTTGTGCAGAACCTGTTCTCCAGGTTTCAAAAGCTCCTTGAGAAGCCACTCCTGGTCTCTGTCCATCATGTACTTGAACCAATTTCCTTTTATTTCTGGCAAAGCCACACCTCCAGGGCTCTTCAACTCGTCCGAAAAGCCTAGAGAGCTTTACCTTTATTAAGCTTACCGGTGGCGGTCGTGGGCAGGCACGATGTCATCTCTACGGAATCGATAGGCGCTGCAGCCTGCATTCATGCGCCCACCCACCCGCTCCGGGTGGGTCTGTACGACTGGGAGGTCACTTTTGCCGCTTCGATTGTCATGCCGACAGCCGTTGGCGTTTCGGTGATGATGGCTCGTCGCGCTCCAACAATTCTTCGCGCACAGATTGGCAGGCGACGAATCCCCGCAGGAACGTTCTTCACGGTGTTTGCCTATTCCTCTGCCACAACGGGTTGTCCGGGCAAGGGACCTTCGAGGATCAGAGGCCCAGGACTTGCTGTCATGGACGGTTGGCCCTGATGATCGAGACAGTGGATCTGACGAGGCAGTTCAAGGACATCGTCGCAGTCGAGAACCTTACCATGACCGTCAGGGAGGGTGAGGTCTTCGGATTCATCGGGCCGAATGGGGCGGGGAAGACGACGACCGTCCGGATGCTCTGCTGCCTCATCAACCCGACGAGGGGATCCGCGTTCGTCGACGGCCTGGACATCGCCAATCCTAAAGACAGGATTAGGATCAGGGGGATGATCGGCCTCCTGCCTGAGACGCCCGGGCTCTACGAGTCACTCAGTGCCTACAGGAACCTCGACTTCTACGCTCAGCTCTACGGCATCCCGAGGGAGGAAAGGGAGAGGAGGATCAAGGACCTCCTCACCGCCCTTGAGGTCTGGGACAGAAGGGACGACCAGGTCGCCAAGTTCTCGAAGGGGATGAAGCAGAAGATCGCGATTGCGAGGGCGCTTGTGCACGAGCCCGCCTACCTGTTCCTCGACGAGCCGACCGCAGGCCTCGATCCCCAGGCCTCGATGACAGTCCGCAACTACCTCCTTGACCTGAAGAAGGAAGGCCGGACAATATTCCTCAACACCCACAACCTCGACGAGGCGGAGAGGCTTTGCGACAGGATCGGGGTCATTCAGACGAGGCTCCTGGCTACTGGATCACCGGAGGACCTCTCCCGGAGGTTTTGGGGCCGGACGACGATCGTGCAGCTGAGGGAGGCGAGGCCCGAGTTCGTCAGGGCGCTCGAATCCCTCCCCCAGGTCCGCTCTCTCCGCATCGAGAACGGCAAGGTCCTGATCGACCTGACGGACCCAGAAAGGGACAACCCCGTCATCGTCCGGACGCTCGCGTCGATGGGGGCGGAGGTGGAGTTCGTCTCGGAACTGAGGCGGGGGCTCGAGGAGGTCTATCTGAAGCTGATCGGAGGCAAGGGATGAGGATCGAGAAGGCCTGGATCGTCGCCAAGAAGGATCTATCAGAGTTCAAGACGAACAAATACATCATCTTCAGCCTCATCCTCATGCCGCTCGTCATGGCGATCCTCATGCCGGTCGTCTACCTCGTTCCGATGACGATGTTCGCGGCCCCGCCGGCGAAGGAGCCGCTCGATCTCGAGCTGAACACCAGCCTGATCGTGGTCGGAGGAAACCTCACCAACGCAACCGTCCACGACCTCCGATTCGTCGGAACCAACCTGACGGATGTCATCGCCACAGGATGTATATTCGAACGGTGCAACCTCACCTCCTCCCTCATCAAGGACTCGTTCCTGGTTGAGGCATTCGTCAACGCAAGCCTGGTCGTCCACAGCAACCTCGAGAATACCACGCGGATCGCGACCGTTCTGAACGACTGCGTCATTCTCGGGGAGACGAGCGAGCTCGAGACGGTGCTCAAGCTCTTCATCGACTCACTCCTCAT
>DYTM01000060.1 GCA_020725985.1 Methanomassiliicoccus sp. | reverse complement strand
AGGAACACCGAGAGAAGGAGGGTCATCACCTGGCCTGTGAGGTACGCCGCTGCGAGGGAAATCGTGTTCCGGGCTATTCTCCTTTCAACGCCCATCGGACCGCCGAGACCCAGCCGGGGAAATGGCTCGCAGAGTAATGCACACGGGGGTTAAAATCAGTTGCCCGTCTCCCTCAGAAAACCTGTCGGAAGAATTCGATCGTCTTCTTCAGTCCCTCGTCCAGGCCGACTCTCGGTTCCCAGCCGAGGATTCCTCTCGCTAGGTCAATGTCTGGCCGCCTGCGGGCGGGGTCGTCCCTCGGCAGGGGATCGAACCTGATCTTCGATTTGGAGGGGGTCAGTTTCAGAATCCTTTCGGCAAGCTCCAGCACGGTGATCTCGTCCGGGTTCCCGAGGTTGACCGGACCGGTGAAGCGGTCCTTGTCCATGAGCCGGACGAGGCCCTCCACCATGTCGGAAATGTAGCAGAATGATCTTGTCTGCTTTCCGTCCCCGTACACAGTGATATCCTCGCCTCGAAGCGCCTGGACGATGAAGTTCGACACGACCCGTCCGTCGTCCTGAGACATCCTCGGGCCGTACGTGTTGAAAATGCGAGCGATTCGCACTTCCACTCCCTCCGTCTGGTGGTAGGCGAGCGCGAGGCTCTCCGCCAGCCGCTTCCCCTCGTCGTAGCAGCTCCTCGGCCCCACCGGGTTCACGTTCCCCCAGTAGTCCTCCTTCTGCGGATGGACGAGCGGATCGCCGTACACCTCGGAAGTGGAGGCTTGAAGGAGTCGCGCCCCCTTGTCCTTTGCCAAGTCGAGGAGGTTGAAGACGCCGATCGTGCTCATCCTGATCGTGAACACCGGATCCTTCTGGTAGTGGGCCGGGGAGGCGGGGCAGGCGAGGTTGAATATCCTGTCGACCTCGATGTCGATCGGCTTCAGGATGTCGTGGACCATTTCTTCGAATCCCCTCCTTCCCCTGAGGTGCTCCACATTCCTCCAGCTGCCTGTCCGAGCATTGTCGATGCAGAGGACCTCGTCTCCCTTCTCAAGCAAACGCTCGCACAGGTGGGATCCTATGAACCCCGCCCCGCCCGCGACCAGCACGCGCGCCATCTGTACGGATAACGCCCGAAACCCCTAAAATGATTTGCCGAGAGGTCACGAACGTCCCATCACTCTCGGATTTCGGTCATTGGCTCAGGAAGGTGTATAATGTCCCGCTTCCATATCCGGCGGCATGAACATCCTCGTCACGGGCGGCGCGGGACAGCTCGGCTCCTATCTTATCGACACGCTCTCCGCCGGGCACGAGGTGAGGGCCCTGGACATCCGGGAGCCTGTGATCGAGGAGCACCACCCCCTCATCTCCCACGTCGACATCAGGGACCAGGCCGCGGTCGAGAGGGAGTGCGAGTGGGCCGACGGGATCGTTCATGCAGCTGCCCAGGTGAGCGTGGAGAGGAGCATCGAGGAGCCGGAGGTGGACGCGGACATCAACATCATCGGGACGCTGAGCATGCTGAAGGCCGCCTCCCTCGCTGGCGTCGGGATCTTCGTGTACATTTCGAGCTCCGCGGTGTACGGCGATCCGAAGTACCTGCCGGTGGACGAGGCCCATCCCCGGAATCCCAAGTCCCCGTACGGCATCAGCAAGCTCACCGCCGAGGAGTACGTGAGGGTCTACGGAGAAAGCCGCGATCTCGACTACCTCATCATCAGGCCCTTCAACTTCTACTCCTCGAGGGCCGATCCAGGGAGCCCGTATTCGGGGGTCATCACCAAGTTCGTCAGCAACATCAAGGCCGGCGAGCCGATCCTGATCGAGGGTGACGGGGAGCAGACCAGGGACTTCGTTCACGCGCTCGATGTCGCGGAGATGGTGAGGCGGTCCGTCGAATCTCAGGTGAGGAATCTGACGATGAACTGCGGCTCGGGGAAGGGTACCTCTATAAATGAGCTCGCTGAAGTGCTGGCATCGATCTGCGAGAATGTCGAGATAAGGCATGTCGCTCCTCGGATTGGCGATATAAAGCACTCGATCGCTGACATCTCCCTCGTGCGGGACTTCGTCGGCTTCGAGCCGAAGATACCGCTCCGGGAGGGGCTCATCTCCTTCTTTGACTGAAAATGATCATGCCGCTTCGCCGGCGAGTCTGAGCTCGACGACGAACTTCGCTCCTTTTGAGTGGTCCCCGGGCACTCTGTCCTCAACCCAGACCTTGCCACCATAGTTCCTGACGGGGGTCTCTACTATTGCGAGCCCGATCCCTGTCCCCTTCTTCGCCTTGACCGTGTCCTCAGCGTAATGCTTCGAGAAGATGAGCTTCTTCTTCTCGTCCGAGATGCCCGGTCCCCTGTCCGCGATCTCCACCGAACAGGTGCCTCGCTCTGCATCCTTTCTCACTTTCACCTCGACAGGCTCGGGAGCACTGTGCTTGATCGCGTTGGTCAGGATGTTGAGGAAGATTTGGTGCAGAGCCTTTCCAGCGACGACCGAAATGCCTTCAGCGATCCTCTTGCTCTCCTCGTCCAAGACGATTTCGGCCCCTGTGTATCTCCCCTTGGCGATATCGATTGCCTCCCTGAGGGATCCTCCAAGAGGAACTGGACTGTTCGTGTCTCTTCCTTCGATCGCGTGCAAGAGCACGCGAACGCGATCAATGAAGATGCTCATCCGGTCGACGGCTCCCACGGCCTTCTCCAGGAATCTGCCCCTCTCTTCTTGGTCAAGTTTCTGGTCGACTGCGAGCCCCATATACGCCCTGACGGGCATCATGTAGTTCAGAATATCATGGAGAAGGATGTCGCTGTACAATTCCACATGTTCGAACGTCTTCTGGAGGCTCTGGTGCAGGAGGGAGTTCTCGAGGGCGTAGCCCATGATCCTCGACCCGGCCTCGAAGAAATAGAGGTCGCTCGGCGTGAACGCTATCGGCCTGGAAGAGCACATGCATAGTATGCCCACGACTCCTCGGTTGCCTATCAAAGGCAAGAAGGCCGCAGATCCAAGTTCCGGTGGAAAAGCCTCGGGTCTTTCACCATCGATGCCCGGAACAACTATCGGTCGGCGTTCACTGAGAATTCTCTTCCTTATTTCCTCAGGAAGAACTCGGCCGGTATCCACCGTCTTGTTCTCTCCTCCAACAGAGATGATTCGGTCGAGCTTGAGGTTGGCCCCATCTACCAGGTAGACAGATGCGTGCTCAAAACCGAAGAATTGAAAGAGGATAGGGAGCCCAGAGCTGAGCAACTCCTGCGCATCGAGCGATGAACTCGTCGCAAGGCTGACTGCGCCTAGCATCTCCAGCGTATCATTCTGCTTCTTCAGCGTCCGCTCCAGGCGGACGTGCTCTGTGACGTCCTGACCGATGGCGAGTGACCCGACTGCCTTCCCCTCCTCGTCCTTGACAAGGTTGATGTCGAACGACAAGTGCACCGGCTGTCCGGATTTGTTCTGGATCATCCATGCGCCTTTCATGGGCGTTTGTCCTTCGACGAACCTTCTCATCCCCTCCATGAAGACGGCTCTTCTTTCGATCGGGACAAACAATCCGAACATGCTTCTGCCGAGAACCTCGTCCTGACTGTAACCAGTCGCCACCTCAGCGCCTCGATTGAACATGGTGATGTTAGCGTCGAGATCGAGTCCGACTACGACGGCCACGGAGGTGTTGACCAGCGTCTCGACCTTCTTCCTTTCTCTCTCCAGGCCCCTTTTCAGTTCCTCGTGCGCCGTCATGTCTCGGAGAATCGCCTGAACGAAAATGGAGCCACCTTCGCCCTTGATGATTGTCGCGAAGATTTCGCAATGCTTGATTCCGCCGCCCTTCATGACGAAGTCGACCATGTATCTTGCAGGGGAGGCTTCTCCTCTCACCCTCCTCCGGAAGTTGTCTTCTGAAATGATCCTGGATTCCGAAGTCTGAAAGTCAAACAAGTTCCTTCCTGTAAACTCCTCTCGCTTGTAGCCTAGAAGATCCTCGATTGCTGGATTGGCGTAGAGAACCGTTCCAGAGGAGTCCAGAAGGTAGATAGTATCCCGGCTGTTCTCGACCAATGTGCGGAAGTCAAAGGGCTCCATCTACTGGGTCCTCCAGGGACCTTCCCGGTCATTCCTCCAGCTCTGGAGTCATATTCATTTCGGTGACATTCTCAAAAGGCGGAATGATGAAGTGGAAGAAGAAAAAAGGGGGGTAGGAGGGATGGGATGGTTGATCTTGAATCTTCGAATCCATTCTCTTTTCGGTAACTTTCTTCGCTCCTATGCTTTCACCATCTGGGGCGTTTCCTTCATGTCGCTCATGACGATCGACATGTCGATGTCGTAGTTGTAGTCCTCGGTCGTGCCGTCGATCATCTCCAACTTCGCCTTTATCTTGTTCCTTTCGAAGACGATCTGGGCGTTCCTGACCCTCGACTTGTACATGCTTATCCTTTTTCCAGCCTGGGTCAGCTTCCTCTCACTGCAGAAGATCAATCCTGCGTCCTCGAGCAGGTTGATCTTCCTGTAGCAGGCGGCTATCGGTATCCCAAGGTTGTCGCTGAGCTCGAACGCGCTTTTCGGCTTGCCCATCGTGGCAAGCAGGATCTTCGCCGAGTATTCCTCCGTCAACAGCCTTGATGTTTCGAGAGCGTGCATGTTATCCTCGGAGAGAACGAGTCGCCGGTACGGTATATAAATTATCTCGATTGATTATCACTTTTGATTCAATTGAATTCGGTGGGCCAGATATCAGGAAATCGATGTTTTGCTCGCGAAGTCCTCGATATCGATAATGAAAAATGATCTTGCTGCCAATCATGAGACTGAGAGAAATAGGACAGAGACACTGAGTTCGACAGAGCCGCCGTAGGGAGTGAGACAAGTCTCAAGTTGATGCTGCCTGGCTTGGACGGAATGTCTTTCGAATACGAGTACGACGCGAATACCGTTGCGCATATCTCGTTCTGGACTGGAGCGAGTCAAATGGACGATGGACCTACGCGAGCAGCTTCTCCATCACATCGTCGAGATCGTAGGCTTGTATACCGAGGGATCTCAGTCCGTCCTTCCCTTCAATACTCCTCGCAATGATGCCGAAGTGTTCCTTCCTCCTTTCTCCTCCCCACAGAACGAGTCCCTTCTTCCGTTCGATAGAGGAAAGGAGGCGTTCTGCATCCAGGAGGCTCAGATCCTGCCACTTCACCTCGAAGAGAGCGATTTCCTTCGCCCCGCTCTTCATCCCGACAAGGTCGATCTCCTCAGTCCGGGACCACCATTTCCCGATCGCATCGAACTCAAAGGGTTTCTGAATAGTCAGAAGGAATTGGCGGGCGATCTCTTCGAAGGCCGAACCCACGAAGGCGTTGAAATCATCCCTCACCTTCGCTTTGATGCGGCCGAAGTTGCCGATCTCGTAATCGCTCATATTCCTATGTACATATCTGAACCAGAAACTCATGAACCTGTCACTGAGGAAGTAGCGGCCTTTCTTGCTCTTCGCTCTCGATTCGGTGATCGGGGTCGAATGAGTGAGAAAACCGTACTCGTTCACGAGAAGCGAGAGGTACTTTCCAATGCTCTTGATGCTTATTCCCGACTTGTCCGCGATGTTGCTCATCTCGCAGTTGCCGAGCGCGACGGCCTCCAGAATCGAGAAGTATGTCTTGTGTTCGGCCCCAAACTCCTCAGCAAGAATGCCCCTCGCCTCGTCGTGCAACGGAGCGAAATCACGGAAGAGGAGGGAGTCAAGGGCAGCAATGACATCTCTTTCCTCGAGACCCTGCTCCTCGGCAAGGACATAATACTTCGGCATGCCCCCGAAGGTAGCATACCACTCAACCTTGCTCCTCGAATCACTGACACGAAGATCATCCAACATCCCGCATATCGCGCGGAAGTCCAGAGGTCGGAGCGGGTACCTTTCTGTCGCCCGGCCGAACAAGGGTTCCTTCGAATCCGAGAATATCCGTTGCAGGATTGAGGCTTGGGAGCCGGTCACGATCAGATGAGTGCGCGAGCCCCTGCTGCGATCGATGACCTTCTGGAAGTCGGAGAAGACGCTCCTATCCACATAGTCGAAGTTCTGAAACTCGTCGAAAACGATCACCCGCTTGTCCCCTGTCCGAGCGAGAAGCAGATCGAGGAAGTCGTCGAACTTCGCGAGTCTCGGGAATTGCCCGAGGTCGGCCTGTGCTATCGCGCAGAACTCATCGAGGAGAGGCGTAGGCTGCTTCCTCCCGACGAAGAAGTACGAACTGTCTTTGTCCTTGCAGTGCTGCTTGACGAGCTCGGTCTTGCCAACCCTCCTTCTCCCCGAGATGACACTGAAATGCAGGCCTCTGTCGCAGAGTTTCCACACCCTCTCAAGCTCTTCCAGTTCGTCCTCACGGTTATGGAATCTCAAGTGCTCACCGAATACTACCAATTAGAATCATACTATTTAGTAGTATTTGTTCCAGTAGCGACTGAGCGACTCGCGTGGGATGAAGATCCCTCGCATACGAAGAAGGCTTGTAGTAAGGAGAAGCTAGTCTCGAATCGCAGGTAAGTCCCGGACGGAATATACATAACGTACGGTGCATGAGATCAGAATCCGTCCGGAATCTGCGTCTCTGTTCGTATCCAATCTCGCAGACGATCTCAGGTCACTACCCCCAACCATCCGACCGCAAGTGCAAACATTAAAATATAGTCGTCAATAATTATTACCTGGGACGTGCGTCCCGAGAAAGGAGGAAGAACAAAATGGGATGTGGAAAGTGCGGGCCGAAGAAGACGACGAAGAAGGCCGCGCCCAAGAAGAAGGCGGCGAAGAAAAAGAAGTGACCGTTCGATTGATGGGCGGGTCTCCGTCGATCGGATTGACCTGACGAAACGCCTCGGCAGCGGTAGTATGCCGCACCTATTTGTGTCGGCCAGCTACCCCTTGCCTTTCTGCCTTGTGAGAATCTCCGTGATTCAGACGAGTTCCTGCCAACCTTATTTTCGATCCCGATTCTATGCTTGCACATCTTCTCTCGGAGTCTTGTCATCATCTTCATGCGAGGAATTCTCGCTTCTGGCCACGATGTAGATCGCGATGAAGATCAAGACCGCTCCTATCACGCCGAGCAATCCTAGGTCTTCTTTGAGGATGAGCCAGCCGAGGAAGGTTCCGAAGACGGACTCGGAGAGAATAATGGTGGCGGAGGTGGTGAGGCTGATCTTCGTCAGCGCCAGCGCCCAAAGTATCCCCGGAATGGAAGTGCAGACGATGCCGACATAGAGGACGGGAATGAGCGAGTCTGACGTGAACTCCGAAGGTCCGCCGAATAGAAGCAAGAAGAAGAAGAGGGGAATAAGATAGGTCACGTAGAGCGCCATCATCCACTGATCGTACCGGATCGTGCGCATCGCTATTCGCGTCAGAGTCCACACGCACGCCCCCAGGGCGGCCGAGCCGAGGAGAAGCAGGTCTCCTAGAAACTCGCCCCGGTACAGCTCGGAGACGCTCCATCCGGTCGTTAGAGTGATGAGGCCGATCATGCCGACGGCCATTCCCGATATCTTCCTCTTCCCAATTCTCTCCTTGAAGATCAAGGCGGACAAAGGCGCCACGAAGACCACTGT
>DYTM01000059.1 GCA_020725985.1 Methanomassiliicoccus sp. | reverse complement strand
CCGCAAGCCATCGCCTCGAGGAGTATGGTCGCAGATCCCTCGGTGTCCCCCTGGCTGTCAACAATGGATGGCAAGACGAAGACGTCGCTCGCCCTCATATAGCTCGGGAATTCCTCCTCCCGGATGAATCCCGGAAGGATGACCCCGTTGGAGACACCGAGGCGATTTGCCTCCTCCATTATTCTATCTTTCTCTGGGCCGTCTCCCCCTATGATCAACCTCGCGTTCGGAACCGACCCAATCACCGCCGGAAGGGCCCTGACGAGGTAGACGAACCCCTTCCTCTCCACCATTCTTCCAGAGGCGAATATCATTACATCGTCACCGATGCCAATATTACTCCTCGCACCTGCGCGATCGATTCCATCATTGAAGGTCTCGACATCAATCCCATCCGGAAGCACTTCGATGTCCTGTCTTCCACTCACGATTCTTCCCGCCTCTGAGGTGGCATCGCTTATGCCTACAGCGCCGTCTGCGGATTTCAGCGCGAATCGTATCAACCTCCGAGCCAGACCGTTCCTTCTGTTCATCACGGGCCACAGTTCTGCTCCATAGAGCGTGACAATGTAGGGTCTCCCTGTCAGCCTCTTCGTGATAGCCGCGATGAATCCAGCCGGCGTTGCCCAATGAGCGTTCACCACGTCAATCCTGCATTTTCTTGCCGTTCTTAGCAGTCCGAACAGCATCCCCAAAAGGAAGAAGGGGAGAGAGACCTTCCCCTTCATCGTCTTCAGCTTTTCGGGGATCCCGGGGAAGTAGGCCAGGGTTTCGAAACTTGAAGGATATGCGTATCGAAACCTGTGTACGAGAATCCCATCCATTACCTCCTCTTCTTTCAAGCCAGGTGCATGAGGGCAGATGACATGGACCTCGATCCCTTCCTCCTTCAGCGACCTGGCGAGTCTATGAAGGTATACGTTGGTGAAATCCCCTTTCCATCGGGGATACCCTCCGGTCAGTACTGCCACTCTCATGGGACAATGGACAAAGAGAGCGGCTCAAGATAATATTTTCTGTCGATTCCCATACCAGCCTCATACTATGCTCATCTATGGGTGCAGAGCCATTCCGTCATCCCGCTCTAGCGGAGACACGTCGCACCGGGCAAATCAGCCAACCCATTCTATGAGTCCAGAATATGTAGAGGATAGGATGCCTGACTTCTCTCGGCACAGTGTCTAAGATCTGAACAACTTCGTTCTAACGCCTCTCACGATTGACAGCCATCGGAGGTAGACGCTCCTGGAAGTCACATACAGCACCGCGAGACCCACCGTTGCGACGATCAACGAAACACCCAAGGAGAACGCGCTGTCAACCTTCGTGTTTAGGATGATGTTTGCGACGAAAAGCGAAAGAGGAACAAGAGCGAACGAAAAGGCGACACTCAGAACCATTCTTTCGACTATGTCGGTTCCCGCATCACCCCTTTCCTTTGCTTTGTTGACCAGCCTAGTCCCACCTGGGAAAAAGATGTAGCTCCAGATGAATCCCGGAACCACAAATACAAAGACTGCAACGAGTGCTGACACAACGTTTTCCAGGGACAACATGACCGTCTGCGACAATATCCTGGACCTTAGTCAATCTTTCTGTGCCTTTGCAGAAATGAATACCTCTGTCAACTGCGACGGTCATGGTGGGGAAAGAAAGAAGAAGGAAAAAACAAGGAAAGGCCGATGCACCTATCGTGGGGGGAGGAGGAAGCAGAACTCAGCCTTTCCTTCTGAAGAGCATTACCGATGCCACGCCTACGACCGCGACCGCCCCGATCACCGCAACGATTCCCGCTAGGCCGAGGAGGTCCGCTCCCAGGACGACGCTCTCGATGCTCAGGCTGTGCGTCGAGAAGCTCGGCACGTACACGAGGAATTGCGAGGTCTCCCCGTCCTGGAGCACCGTGAACACCGCATCTTCCGGCGCTGATCCGGAGGCGTACAGGACGTCCAGCGGATTCGAGGTTTGTGCAACCGCAACTCCATCGATCATGACGGCCAGCTCGGCGTTCCGTGTTTCAAGGGTCTGACGATCCATCGTCATCAGGACGACCTTGCCTGCTGGGTCTTCGGAGGAAACCTGAAGCGTGATCCTGTTCCGCTCGGCGTCCAACACCCTTAGCCTGAACTGGTGCTGGTACTCCATGACTTCGTACATCGTGCTTCCGTCTCTCACCATCAGCGAGATCTCGCACCCGATGCGGTCCTGGACTACTGCCTGAAGCACCGCCTGATTGTTGTTCATGTTCCCGTGTGCGAAGACGGGCCTGGCCCTGAACATAGCGTGGTCGTCGACGAAGGTGATGTTGACGAAGGTCCCTGCATCGCCACTCTCGACAGTCAATGAGCCGTCGTCGGTGGTGATCACCCCTTGTACCACATCCTTCGACACGATCACGGCCTCGCGGTTCCCGAGCGGGGCATCCTCGCTTCCGAGTATCACCTGCGAGACGCTCACACCCTCAGCGAGCTTGAATGAGACGGCCGTCGGCGTGTTGTTCGCCACCACGTGGAACATGCCGGTCGGGTTGTCGTGGATGATGGTCTGAACGGTCTCGTTGTTCAGGAGCATGACTGCACCCTGAACCCTCGGGGCGTAGGGGTCGAAGCCCGCGATTGTTATGCTGTCAAAGACCTCCACCGATCCCGTCCCGGTCTTCATGTTGTACTCGGAAACCGTCCCGGTCGACTCGTTCAGGAGGAAGCTGATGAAGTATCCATCAGCGACCCCGTCCGAGTAGGAAAGCAAGGAGAAGATTCCCATCTTCCTGCATTCCTGCATCATCCACTGCATGTGTTCCTGCGCGTTCCCGTCGTGGCCATGCATGTATCCCATCCCATCCTGCCACATATTCTGTTCGCTCCAGTTCCACATGTGGTTCCCACCCATCCCTCCATTGCCGTTGCCCGCCTGGCCGCCCATCATGCCGTCTCCACCCATCATCCCGCCGTCGGCTGATGCGACGGCGGCGACGGCCGTGAGGGTCATTATCCCAGCGAGCACCGATGTGATGATCTTCTCTGATTTGAGTCGCATTTTGATCCCACTATACCCCTCGACCTCTTCCCCCTCTTAAGCAGATTATGGTTCAAGCATCGAACGGAGTTGAACGACTCTCGAACGAACAGACTCTTCTCTCTCCATCCTTTTACTTCCTTCTCCGATCTCCGTACAGAAACCTTCTAGACCTTCTCGGAATATTGACGGTCTTGGTGGGAAAATGACACCTATAGACCTTTTCCTAAGAATCTGCTTCGCCGGCTTCTCCATTATCCTTTTGGTCGTCTCCCTTCGCGCCTACCAGAGATACAGGGAGCCGAGTCTGGCGTTCGTCACCGCAGCGTTCATGCTGTTCACAGTACTCTCCCTCATCGTACTCGTCGGGGGGCTCCTCTTTGTTGCCGATCTTGAAATGAACTCGTATCTTGTTGTCCTGAACATTCTGATCCTCCTGAGCCTCTACCTTTCGATCCTCAAGAGATGAGGAGCCATGGACGAGGCCCTTAATCTAGAGAGTAGGAGGAAGATCTACCAGTTCATCTCGGAGAATCCCGGTACATACCTTCGGGAGATGGAACGGGGGTTGACCATGCAGCCCGGTCTCCTGTCCTACCATCTTGAGTACCTGGAGAGGAGAGGGCTCGTCAAATCTGAAGACGAGGGATACATCCGGAGGTACTTCCCGGCGGAGAGGTTCAGGCAGAGGGACCGATGGATCGTCTCCCTGTTGAGGCAGGAATCCCCCCGCAAAATACTTATGCATTTGCTGCTGGAGGGGTCCACCACCTTCCAGGAATTGCAGAACTCCGTCGGGATATCGAAATCCACGCTCTCCTATCACCTGAAGAAGTTGACCTCGTCCGGCATCATCCGGTCTGCGAGGTCGGAGCGAGAACTCTCATACGTCATCGACAACCCGGAGGAGGTCGCCGACCTTCTCATCATCCTTCAAGAGAGCCTCGAGAGCGACGCCGTCGACCACTTCGTGGACATTTGGAGGAAACTTGGTAGGTAGCATCAACATCGGCCAACGCTCGAGAAACGAAACGACTGCATTCTGTAGCTGAGATCTGAAGAACTTCCCGCAAACATGGATGATGAGACATACGAAGAAGCCCTCTTTGATCTCATTCCTCCATCTTCGTAGGGGAGCCAGGGGACTCGGCCTCCTGTGGGATGTTGTGAGCAAGGCATCCGGAGTGGGAGACTCGATCTTCCAGAGGTGCATCAACACTATGACGTCATTGGCTCGTTGCTCGTTCTGATCATTTCTCAGAGTCTCGCGGGGGGTCCCATGCTGCGCATGTTTACCATCGACGTCATTTAAGCACGGAGCCGGCAAAATGCCGGATGGATTGAATACCGGGCCTGCAAGTGTTCAATGTGGAGAATCCGAGGAAATCCATCTTCTACAGTCCGCGGTCCACCTCCAAACGGCAAGTTCCTTCGGCCAACAGTCGTCTATATGAAAGGGCCTTCTGGACACAATGGCCCCGGCCCAGCATTTTGAATCCATCCGGATTGAGACTCTCACTCGGACTCGTCCAATGGAACGCTATCTGGAGGCATGATCACAGAGTAACATGAAAGCGGACACGCATCGAGCCCCGGGCATCGTACCGACATAGTTCCAATTGCCACCAGATCTGATCCACCTGCTTGTTACTCTCATACTGTGAAGGATAGTGCATAGGCCTGGCCATCGTAGACCGTCAGCGTATCCTGATCGGTATGGTCCCCAAGCTCGCCGCCAGTCGAGGTCACCGTAACAACGATCTGGGCGGAGTCTATTGATCCTATTAAGAACCTTGCCGAAATGAACTTCACCACGTGCCCCCCGGGCGCGAGGTCTCCTTCCTTCTTGAGATACTCATTCAAATAGACCTTGTAGTGTGTCTCATTGACAAGGTGCTGGGAGTGGATCGTCACAACGATGGTGGCAACTCCCCACGTCCACTTCGTCCGGTCATCCGGTGCTGCATCCCTCAAGTCAGCACGTCCATCCCCGTCGGTATCGTGTATGCCTGCCAATGGCGAAATCGACGGCGTAAGAACCCAAGCGGCAAGTATCACAGCAACCACAATGACGACCGCAATGATGACCAGTTCAATTCTTGAATCTTCCTTCTTCGGCCTTCCCTCCATATTCGATCCCATTGAAAGTAGAACCGTTATGAGATAAAAAAGCATTCCTGGCTTTCCCGCTGAATTCTGTGACCTCACACTGTTACTTTTCAATTCCATCGTCTTGGGGCTACGATCGAGCGTCGTCTGGCGCATTGTCAGTGACGAGAATGCATCGAGGTCCTGAGGGGTCAACAACCTTGGCGCAGTCATACGAAGCGTTTTTCCGCTAGTGAAAACAACTATTATATCGGATTATGTTATCTGAATGGGATTGTTTCCCGAGGGGAGGATCGATGAGAGATAATCGCATGGTTTGGAGAGCCTTCGGTATCATTGTCGTTGTCGCCCTAGTCGCCACTGCCTTCACTGGCTGCATTGGCGTGAGACAGAGTTCGGTGGATGCGATCAAGGCTCGCGGCACCCTCATTGTCGGCACCTCTGGGGGGTTTCCGCCTTTTGAAGTTATAAACGAGACGACCCAGCAGCTCGAGGGACTGGATATTGATTTGGCAACCAGGATTGCCCAGGAACTCGGGGTGGACGTCGAGATCAGGGACATGGACTTCACCGCTTTGGTTGGAGCGGTCAAGACAGGGATGATTGACATGGCGATCGCCGGGATGTCGATCACTGAGGACAGGAGCATGTCCGTCTCGTTCTCTGATCCCTACTTCACAGCGGATCAGGCGATCGTCGTCAAGGAGTCCCGCACCGACATCAACTCGCCCGACGACCTCGCCGGGAAGAGGATATCCGTTAACCAGGGGACGACCGGCGACTTCTGGGTGGACGAGAACCTCGTTCTCACGGGCCTTGTGGCGGCTGGCGATGTGCACAAGTTCGGATATGCCTCGGACGCACTGCTGGATCTTGTCGCTGACCGGGTTGATGCGCTCGTCATTGACTCGCCTGTGGCAGCCGCGTACGTCGCCGCCACCACCGGAATGAAGGTCGTGTACACCATCGTGACGAGCGAGTTCTATGGCATCTGCATGAACCAGAACTCGGTGGAGCTCGTCGCCTTCGTCAACGAACTGCTTGCTGAGATGGAGGACTTAGGGGAGATGCAAACCCTGGTGGACAAGTGGTTCTGATCGCGCTGGCCCAAACCCCTTCCATCAATTCCTTCTAACTCGACAGAGGACGTGTCCTGATGGGTCTGGAGATAATTACAAACAACCTCGGCTTTTTCTTCGACGGCGCCGTCCTCACCCTGGCAATAAGCCTGTCGGCGATAGTAATCGGCTTCGCGCTCGGCATCTTCATGGGTTTGGCACGGATTTCGCGAATCTTCCCCGTGAGGATGATCGCGACGGGATACGTGGAGGCGCTTCGAGGCACCCCCCTCCTCATCCAGATATTCATCATCTACTTCGGCCTTCCCTCGATTGGCATATACCTCTCTCCGATCGTCTCGGGAATTCTCGCGGTCGGGCTCAACAGCGCGGCCTACCAGGCCGAGATCATCCGAGGCGGGATACAGTCGGTACCGAAGGGGCAGCTGGAGGCTGCCAGGTCTATGGGGATGAGCTACAAGCAGTCGATGCGGCGAGTGGTCCTCCCGCAGGCGATGAGGCTCATCATCCCCCCGATGACGAACGAGTTCATAATCTTGATAAAGGACTCATCTCTTGTGAGTGCGATAAGCGTATGGGAGCTGACACTAGTAGCAAAGGAGCTGAACGCAAAATACTTCGATCCCTTCACGGTCTTTCTCTTCGTCGCCGTCGTGTACTTCGTGATGACGTTCGCAACATCGAAGATACTGAGGGTGGTGGAGAAGAAGACGGCCATCCCCGGGTACGGCGCGGGGGACTAATCGAGGCAGTGGACATACACAAGCAGTTTGGGGATCTCGAGGTCCTGAAGGGCGTATCACTATCAGTGAGCAAGGGCGAGGTCGTCGTTCTGATCGGTCCATCGGGCAGCGGGAAGAGTACTTTCTTGCGCTGCCTCAACCGCCTCACCGAGCCGACGAAGGGCGATGTCTACTTCGAAGGCATGAGAATCACAGATCCAGAGGTGGACATCAACAAGGTGAGGGCGGAGATCGGGATGGTCTTCCAGAGCTTCAACCTCTTCCTCCACCTGACGGCGAAGAGGAACATCATGCTCGCCCTCATGGAGGTCAAGGGGATAGAGAAGGAGGAGGCGGAGAAGCTTTCGCTTCAGGCCCTCGAAAGGGTAGGGCTTGCCGACAAGGCCGACGCCTATCCCGGGCAGCTGTCCGGCGGCCAGCAGCAAAGAGTCGCGATTGCAAGGGCGGTGGCGATGAACCCCAAGCTCATCATGTTCGACGAGCCTACCTCGGCCCTCGACCCCGAGCTCATCGGCGAGGTCCTGGATGTCATGAAGAGCCTTGCCAAGGGCGGGATGACGATGATCGTCGTGACCCATGAAATGGGCTTCGCCAGGGAAGTGTCCGATCGGATCGTTTTCATGGATCGGGGGGTCATT
>DYTM01000282.1 GCA_020725985.1 Methanomassiliicoccus sp. | reverse complement strand
CGCGTCGGAAGCCTGCGGCTCGAAGCCCAGCTTCGCCAGGCCGAGCACCAGGCTTGACGAGTCGAGGATTCTCATGACGACCTTCTCGCCGTGGATCGTCGGCAGAATGGAAACGCGGAAGTCAACCTGTCTCCCTTCGTATCGCATCTGGAATTTCCCGTCCTGCGGGATGCGCCGCTCGGCGATGTCGAGGCTCGACATGATCTTGATTCTTGACACGATTGCGGAATGGAGTTTTCTCGGAGGTTGAATCGTCTCACGCAACGCACCGTCGATTCTGTTTCGAACAAGGATATTCTTTTCGTATGGCTCGATATGGATGTCGCTCGCGCGCTCCTTGATAGCGGATGCGATGATCATGTTGACGAGTTTGATGATGGGCGAATCTCCCTCGTCACCCGAAATGGCGGCCAGGTCGACCATTTCATCGACTGTCTTCCCCTTCACTTCCAGGTCGGGGGTCACTTGCGCCTCGAGCAGGTGCGTCATTTCTGCCTCGCTGGGATTGTACGCCTTCTGGATACCCTTGCGAATCGTTTTCTCGAGCGCGACGACCGCCCGTATCTCGCACTCGGTGACGAGCCTGAGGTCGTCGAGCTTGAGGACGTCGAACGGATTGGCGACGGCAAGGGTCAGGATGTTGCCGATCTTCGCCACGGGCATCACGCAGTAGTACGAGGCGAGTTCCTGGGTGAGCGTTTTGAGCGCGCTTTCCTCCACGTCGACCTTTTCCATGTCAACAGGCGGGATGTTCATCTCGAGCGCCATGGTCGAGAGGAGTTCGCCCTCGGTAACCATGCCCCGTTCTACGAGCGCGTTCGCAAGGGATTTTCCGTCCTTGTCGGTGGCCACAGCGACTTCGTCCACCTTCTGCTCGGAAACGAGGCCGCGTTTGACCAGGATCGATTTGACCTTCTTGTCGAACGCCGTTTTCATGCGTTGGTCCTCACTTCATGAACTTCTCGTGGATCACTTTCTCAACCTGGCTCGTAGTGCCCACGAGTAAATTGATCTGGCAGCCTGTCGTCTTTTCCAGTTCCTCAAAGACTTTCTCGTTCAAGAGTCCGGAGACCGCGATCACGAGGATGTT
>DYTM01000058.1 GCA_020725985.1 Methanomassiliicoccus sp. | reverse complement strand
TCAGATCCGCACTCGAGGCTCAGCGGAACATCGGGGACTGCCCCAAATGCGGCGGGAAGTTGAGGTTCGTCAGGTCGAAGAGGGGGGACGATTTCATTGGTTGCTCCAACTTCCCCAGCTGCACGACCACCTTCCCCAAGCCGAAAGGGGCGCTTGTCCAGGCGACCGATGAGAAATGCCCGATCTGCGGCTTCCCGAGGCTGAGAATCATCAGGAGAGGGCAGCCTCCAGTAACAGCTTGCGTCGACCCGGCTTGCGAGAGCAACACGAAGGACTCCTCGGTCGGCAAGTGCCCCAAGTGCTACAAGGACCTCAGGATCGTCTACTCGAGGAACGGTAAGAGATTCCTTGGCTGCTCCGGATACCCGGAATGCCAGCAGACCTACCCGCTCCCCCAGAAGGGCAGACTTCAACCGACGAACGAGTCGTGTGCCGTCTGTGGCTCCCCCCTGGTCATGATCCGGAACGGGAGGGGGACGTGGAAGTTCTGTGCGGACATGAATTGCCCCTCTCGAAAGGAGAGCGAGGCGAAGCCCAAGCGTAGGGGCAAGAAGAAGGAATGATCACTCGGTGATCCTCGATAACCTGAAGACGACCGGGTTCTTCGGGTCTACGCACGAGACGTGGACGACGCCTTCCTCCTCCTCGAACTCCCTGAAATCCCCTCCGAACCGCAGGGCCGTCACGAACGGGAAGATGACGTAGCTCGCCCAAACGCATAGATCTGGCGGGGGGAACGCCCCGAACTCGAAGGTATCCCCCACCTTGATTCCCAGAGGGCATCTCCCCGTCCCCTTGATTTCAATGACCTCCACCTTGACATTGTGTGCCATTTGCATCCCTCACTCAGACACGACGATCGGAATCTTCGCCACCATCTCCCTGTACACGTCGACGTTATTGATGCAGCCTGGATCTGGGGCAAGGTAGTCACCGAAATAGCCATAGGCCCTTGCCCTGCAGCCACCGCAGTGGTACCTGTACTCGCAGGAGCCGCAGTTCCCCTTGAGTATGTCCTTGTTCCTGAGATCCTCGAATACTGGATTCCGTAGCCAAATCTCCTGGATGTCGTCCTTTCGGACGTTACCGACGGTGTAGGGGAAGAAGACGCACGGCTCGATGTCCCCGTTCGCCCGGATGGCCATGTAGAACCTTCCAGCGCCGCAGCCCCCGATGAACTCGGTGAGGTTGTACAGGGAACCATCCACCTCCGGGTTCGAGAAGTGAGTGGGGACGACGATCGGTCCGTTGTCCCCGCAGTTCTGAAGGGCGACCCGTGCGTACTGAGGGGCGGTTGTGAGGAGCTCGACGTCCACCTCTTTCATCCGGGAGAAGAGCATCGTGAGAAGCTGCTCCCTCTCCTCCGGGGAGAGGTCGTTGTCGTGAATGGACTTCCCGCGGCCAGTAGGGACGAAATTGTAGGCCATGAACCAGTTCACCCCGAGATCGCTGCAGAGATCTATGATCTTCGGGATCTGCTCGAGGTTCTTCTTTGTCGCGGTGGTGGCGATGTTGACGAAGAAGCCTTCGGCGACGGCGTTCCTGATTCCGCGGATCGTCCGGTCGAAGGTGCCCGGAATGCCCCGGAAGCTGTCATGGGTCTGGGCATCGGCACCATCGAGGCTTATCTGCAGGTACCTGACCCCTGCTTTGGACATCTCCTTTGCCTTCTCCTTCGTGACCAGGGTCCCGTTCGTCGCGATCGAGACATACATCCCCCGGTCGGCAGCCCTCCGAGCCAGATCGAGTATGTCACTCCGGACGAGAGGTTCTCCCCCGGACAAGGCCAGAATCGGCATCCCCATCTTCGCCAGGCTGTCGACGACCCGGATTGCCTCCTCATGCGAGAGCTCGTCCTCTCGGACCTTCCCTGCCCCTGCATAGCAGTGCTGGCACTTGAGATTGCAGGCATAGGTGACATCCCAGACCACCTGGAAGGGGGCCCCAGGGACGAACGGCCTTCGGATGCCGAATTCCGCCACCCCCCTGACCACGCATGCCAGGCCTTTGCGCCAATAGGGATCTCGGAAGAACTTCCTCAATTCCTCCTCCGTGACGCCGAATGATCTCGCCCCCCTCCTCAGGACTGAGGCCAATGGCTTCTCCGCCAGCTTGCAGAATGTGCAGGCGTCTTCCCTGTCTCCCACATAGAGTTCGAGCGCCACTTCGAGCCGATTCTTGCCGTCGGTCTCGCAATACTTGCTCATCCCCGCCAGAACCTTCCTCGTTACGGGGTTTCCAATCACCGTCTTGAGAACTTGCACGCTCGTGCCAGTCTTCATTCAAACCCATCTCCGGAGACGAAGCAGGTTTTCGATGCCCCCCGCAATGCCTTCCCTGAGATTTAAAGGCAATCCATGGACTGCAGTTGGACTACTGGATGTCACTGTATTTATTACTTTTCACAGAAGAAAAGACTTTGAGTATCGCAAACTGTCCTCTGATCAGGAACTGGACGACCGGTCAAGGTCAGTGATCATGATCGTGGTCGTCGTGAGCGTGATTGTCCGAGTGCTCCTCAGCGGGTTCATGATCGTGCTCGTGAACATGATCATGCAGATCGAGGTCCTCGACTCCTATTCGGGCGCCTTCCTCTTCCATCTCATGGTGAAGGGTGTGATCGAACGCTTCCTCGACGGCGGATCGGTCGAGCCCGTACAGCAGGATGTTGATCACGATGTCGACTCCTTCTGACTTCCTACCCATGTCCCCCCTGCATCTCGCCTTTCCATCCATGTCAGTGACGCTACATGTCATGTGCCCGCCCTCCTTCGTCTCGGCGATGCACTTGATGTGCCCGATGAGGGTGGCGCCGGCCTCGACGCATTCGACGGCCGTCCTTGACATCAGGGTCTCAACGATCCGCTGAAGCTCGGAACCAGTCCTGGGCTTGTCGAAGATCAGGCTCACTCTGGCCGCATATGCTGAGAAGTCGGGGGTCAACATCGGCTCACCAGTGCTTCCACGACTCGGTCAAGATTCGTGCCCTCAGTGGCCGAAGCGGCCACGATTGATCCGTCCGCTCCCATCTCCCGAACAGCCTTCTCAATCTTGCGAAGCTCCCCCTGGTCGATAGCGTCGATCTTGTTCAATATGACAACATCCGCCGCCTTCACCTGGGCCCTGAGAGGCCTCTCGAGGGCGCGGGCGATGATCGAGAACCTGACCGAGTCCACGATGACAGCCACCTTCGTTCTCGAGACGGTCGGGCCGTTGTAGTATTCCAGCGAGTTCAGGATCGCCTGCGGATCCGCGATGCCCGTGGGCTCGACGAGGACGAGATCGGGGGAGAAGTTCGTCGCGACAGTCTTCAGGGTGGATATGAAGTCCGGTCCGAGGGTGCAGCATATGCAGCCGCTGGCAAGCTCCTGGACCTTCAACCCGTATTTCTCCATGACCTTTCCATCGATGCCGATCTTGCCGAAATCGTTGACGATGACAACGACTTTCTTACTAGCGCTCTCGATCAGTCTTGAGATCGTCGACAGTATCATCGTCGTCTTTCCCGATCCAAGGAATCCCGCCATGACAATAAGGTCCATTGTAGCACCCGTGCTCCGATTTGCGATTTGGCGTTGCACTTTACACTATCACACATAAATATAATTTCCCTAAATTCGATTGGCTCGGACAGGGGACATGTGTTGGAAGTGGGACATCTGGAATGTGAACTCGATTTCCATTTGCATTCCCCCCCGCGCTCATATTGCATGGAGAATCTTCTTGTTCCGTGCCAAATGACGAAACCGACCTCCCCAAAGTTGTGCAATACAATATACTTATAAGTGCCACAATCAATAAGCGAATCCAATCGTATGCGATTGGGGTGACGCGATGACCAGAGAGCGACTGGATGCCAAGGACAAGGAACTTCTAATCATGCTAGCCAACAACCCAGACTGGACCTATGAGAGGATCGCCGAGAAGATGGGGATGACGAGCAGGTCGGTGGGATATAGAATAGAAAGGCTGAGGGACCTGAAGGTGCTCCAGAAAGCGAACCTTATCTACTACGACAGACTCGGAGACCTCATCTACTCCGTCGTTCTGAAGTTCGACACGGGGTTGTCCCCCCAGGAGCACGAGAAAATCATTAGGGACTTGAAGAGTCATCCCGCAACGATCCAGGTGTTCTCCGGGATCGGATCATTCAGCGCCATTCTCCTCTTTCACGCGGAGACTCCCAAGGAGGCCGAGAGACTCATTCGGGAGATGATCATCAGCAATCGGTGCTTCGCCTCGTACGAGATAAGCCAGATAACTGAGATATACAGCATATACCGTCACTACTTCTAGTCTCCTCGGATGGTGTCATGCCCAAAGTCCGCTTCGAGCCCACTGGTAGGACGGTCGAATCCGTCAGGGAGGGCGAGACGCTCGCCGAGATCACCGCCAGGGCGGGAGTCCCTCTCGACTCCGTCTGCGGAGGGAAGGGCACCTGCGGCAGATGCAGGGTGATCATCACCTCGGAGGTGGCCCCGATCACAGACGAGGAGAGGGAGCTCATCCCTGCGAAGGACCTGGAGCGGGGAGTGAGGCTGGCGTGCAGGACCAAGGTTGACCGGGATCTCGTTGCGGAGGTTCCGGAAGAGTTCGCCAGGGCGGGACAGCTCATCCTAGAGAAGGCCGATGTCGATGTGGATCTGGATCCGCTCTTGAGGAGGGTTCAGGTGAAAGTGTTCCCACCCTCCATCCATTTCCCGGTCGGAGACTATGAGCGACTGGAAAGGGCATTGGATGGCATCGTCCCTTCGGGCAAACTCTTCGTCCCTTTGCGCGTTCTCAGGTCACTGTCAGAACTCCTCCGGGCACACGACGAAATCTCCATTCTGCTGAGGGGGAACGAAGTCATCGATCTCACTGCTCCCGGACCGAAGAGTGACAACGGGGTCGCAATTGACATCGGAACCACGACCATCGTGGCGTATCTGATGGACCTGAGCTCCGGAAAGGAGATATGCGTCCGTTCGGAGATGAATCCCCAGATCGGACACGGAGACGACGTGATATCGAGAATCACCTTCGCCATGGAGAGACCGGATGGCGGCGCCATTCTCCAGTCACTCGTCATCGAGTGCGTGAACAACCTAATCGACGCCTGTTGCTCCTCTGCCGGGATTTCAACGAAGGAGGTGTACGAGGTGGTCGCGGTCGGCAACACCGCGATGCATCATCTGCTCCTCGGCCTGGATGCCTCTCCGCTCGCCCACGCGCCGTACGTTCCGGTGGTCACTGACGCGATCGATACGAAGTCGGTTGATCTCGGCATCAACGTATTGCCCGAGGGATACGTCCACACCCTTCCCAACATTGCCGGTTTCGTCGGAGCGGACCACGTCGCTGTCTTGATGGCGTCATTGCGGGGCGAGTCCGACCGACCGCGGCTCGTCGTGGACATCGGAACGAACGGCGAGATATCCCTCGTCTGCTCGAAAGGAATTGCGAGCACCTCCTGCGCCGCCGGGCCGGCATTCGAGGGGGCGAACCTCAGTTTCGGGATGAGAGGGACGGAGGGGGCGATCGATCATCTCTACATTTCAGATGACATGGATGTTGCCTACTCGACGATCGGAAAGGCGAAGCCGAGGGGGCTGTGCGGGTCGGGCGTTTTGGATGCGGTGGCGGAGATGTTCAGGACCGGCATTCTGGACAGCTCCGGGCGGATCGTCGAGGAGCTCCACTCCCCGAGAATCTTGGTCAGGAACGGGGAATCGCGGTTCGTGATCGCGACGGAAAAGGAATCGGCCATCGGCGAGCCGATCGTCATCACCCAGAACGACATCCTCCAGATACAGTACGCGAAGGCGGCGATGTACGTCGGTGCGACAGTTCTCATGGAGAGGATGGGGGTCATCAGGGACTCGCTCGACCGCATTCATCTCGCCGGGGCGTTCGGCAACTACGCGGATCCCCGGAGCGCGAGGATGATCGGTCTTCTCCCGGATATCCCGCTAGAAAAGATAGAGGGCATCGGGAACGCCGCGGGGACAGGGGCCAAAATGGCCCTCCTGAACAGGCGGGTCCGGGATGAGGCGAGCGTGCTCGCCGAGAAGATCGAGTACGTCGAGCTGGCCGCTCAACCGGGATTCGAAGACAAGTTCTACTCGGCTCTCTTCTTTCCCCATCTGGACACTTCCCTTTTTCCCGCAGTCTGTTCCGAAACGGGAAGGGGATGAGGTAGCAGTTTCCCTTTGACCGTATTGCGCGGGACATGCGGAAGGAAGAGGTAATTTAGACCCGGTCCAATCACCAAACAGCCATCGAAGGGGGATTCCATGCACGGATACGCTGGTCGGATTCTGAGAGTGGATTTGGAGGCGAAGTCAGCGAAGACAGTGCCATTGAACAAGGACATGGCGAGGAACTGCATCGGGGGAAAGGGCCTCGGTGCCAGAATCCTCCTGGACGAGATGAAACAGGGAACGGACCCGCTTTCCCCCCAGAACCTTCTCGTCCTCGCCACCGGGCCCCTGACAGGAACGAGGGCGCCCACCTCCAACAGGTTCGGCGCGTTCTTCAGATCCCCTCTGACGGAGATCTGGGGGGAATCATCCTCTGGCGGGCACCTGGGCCCTCACATCAAGAGAGCGGGATATGACGCGGTGATCATCAAAGGCATGGCCCGGTCTCCCACCTATCTGACCATCGTCGACGACGCCATATCGTTCCGTGACGCCTCAGGGCTCTGGGGCCAGAACACGATGGAAACGGAAGACGCCGTCCGGAAGGAAATGGGGGAGGAGAGGGCGAGGATCATGACCATCGGGCCGGCCGGAGAGAACCTGGTAAGGTTCGCATGCGTCTGCAACGACTATTATCGACAGATGGGAAGGGCCGGAGCGGGGGCGGTGATGGGATCGAAGAACTTGAAGGCAATCGCCTTCCTCGGGTCCGGGGAGGTGGAGCTGGCCGACGAGGACAAGTTCGCCTCGGTGGTGAAGGAGGTCCAGGCGCGCATACCGAAGGATGGTCCGATGACCAAGTTCGGAACCCCTGCCATGGTCAACGCTCGGAACGCCCTCGGAGCCTTTCCGACTCACTACTGGCAAAAGGGTTATTTCGATGGGCACGGAGGGATCAACGCCCCCGCGATGGCGAAGGAGATCCTCGATCGGAACAAGGCATGCTGGAACTGCCCCATCGCTTGCGGCAAGATGTCCTCGGTCAAGGACGGGAAGTACAGGGGGGTCACGGTGGAAGGGCCGGAATACGAGACCATATTCGCGTTCGGCGGCCTCTGCGACATCGGGGACATAAAGGCGATCGCGAAAGCGAACGAGATGTGCGACCACCTCGGCTTGGACACCATCACTGCCGGGAACGTGATAGGCTTCGCGATGAGGGCCTTTGAGCTCGGGAAGCTGGATTCCTCATTCTCAATCAAGTTCGGCGATGAGGAGGTCGCGATGAAGCTGCTGGACATGATCGCGCAGAGGCAGGACCTCGGCGACATTCTCGCAGACGGCGTCAGAGCGGCCGCGAAGACCCTCGGCCTAGAGAATATCGCCGTTCACGTCAAGGGCCTTGAGCCGCCGGGATACGATCCGAGGGGGTACAACGGGATGGCGCTCTCCTACGCCGTTGGGGTGAGGGGGGCGGACCACC
>DYTM01000057.1 GCA_020725985.1 Methanomassiliicoccus sp. | reverse complement strand
AGGTCTTCAAGATCATGAAGGACGCCGGAATCGTCAGCGAGGACAAGATGATGGATGCTCAAAGGATCACGAACATGTCCCGGCTGCCGAAGGCCCAGTGCATGAACGCGCTGCAGGAGCTTGAGAAGAAGGGATACTCAAAGCGGAAGGCGCGAGACAAATCGGCGGGATACTACCTGACAAAGACCCAATGACGTTCGCGGCGCGCCAGTTCTGCTTCGTCATCGCCATGAAGTATGGTGATTCTGTCAGACCACCCTCGGTGCAGTTCTCGCACAGACACGGTGGAAGGATTCACAGGGAGAACGCGTAGACGAGCTGGAGGATCATCACCGCAACGAAGAGCACCATGCTGTTGAAGGTGACCGTCCCCGCCTTCCCAAGATCCCTCGCTCGCAGTCCAAGTGCCATGCCTGCGTTGAGCAATGCGAGCGGGACGGTCGCCAGGACGATCGACTCCAGCAGATGGAGCCAGCCAGATCCAATCGCCACCAGAACGACGAGGTAAGGAAGGAAGAGGAGGATCGCATAGAGACGCGCAGCACCTTCCACCCCGGCCCGGACTGTAATGTTTCTCTTGCCTGAGGCCACATCTGCCTCGAAGTCAGGGAACTCAACCGCGATGACGACAGGAAGAAGGAATGCGATCATGACCAAGGAAACGACAAGCACCTGGGAGGAGATCGCTCCCGCCAGTAGGTAGTAGCCCAGAATGACAGGGGTGGAGCCGACGACAATCGCAACCACGATTTCGCCGAAACCCGTGGAGACGAGCCTCGGAGGAGACATCGAGTAGAGCCAACCGCCGAGGATGCCAATCACGACCAGAAGCCAGGTGAACCGACCCGCGCCCAGGAAGATCTGGGAGGCGAGGGCGACGAAGAGGGAGATCGACGCCGAGATCAGAGCGGCGAGGAGAGCCTCGTTGGGATTCACCCGCCCCGCCTGCAGCACGCCACTCCCTCCCGAGAAGATCGTCCTGACCGATTTTTCGTCCCCGATCCGATCCCAGTAGTCGTTCGATATCTGCCCGGAGATTTGGCCGAAAATCACGGCGAGGAGACCCGAGACAACGAGCGGGAGATCGACCGCGCCGGAACCGTTGAATGCGATTCCGACCCCGATGAGATAGAGGAGCACGCCCGATGCGAGGAAGTGGGGTCTTGTCAGAAGGAGGAGAGCGTAGGCCTTCATGAGGTAGGCTGGCATTGAGGATTCCGGGATGCCAGGAGATCGAGCCGACCGCGTTGTACGCCCGATCTCCACTCCGCTAGGCATCATGAATCCGAGCCCCTCATTCAACGGGAGACGTTGAAGCAAGAGGTATAGAACCCTATCGCCCCGGATTGCCCTCCCCCTTCCCCGCGAGAGGAGAACCGATAATTCTTAATATGATTCCTCCTCGATATCGGGCGGATGAATCTGTCGGACGTGGTGTACGCAGCGACGCTCCTTTTCTTCATCTTCGACCCGTTCGCCAGCCTCCCCATATTCATCACTCTGACCAAGAACTTCAGTGACGAGGACAAGATCAAGAGCGCGAACAAGGCGGTCCTCGTCGCCGGGATCCTCTTCGTCATCTTCGTCGTCGTTGGCAAGGAGCTCCTTGCCCTTTTCGGCGTCACAACCTCCGGGTTCCGAATAGCCGGAGGGCTCGTGCTCCTCCTCATGTCCATCGAGATCATCTTTGGACTGGGCCTCACCAGGGCCGGGGAGCAGAACGTCGCGTGGGTCATCGTCGCCACGCCGATCCTCAGCGGCCCTGGGGTGATCACCACGGCCATCATCCTGACCACCAACTACGGCTATCTCGTCCCCCTCATCGCGGGACTTTTCGCCTTGCTGATCACTTGGATCCTTCTTCACAACGCGCACCTCATCGTCAGGCTCGTCGGCAACAATGTCATCGAGATCTCATCGAAGATCATAGGGCTCCTCATCGCCGCGATCGGGATCGAGTACATCATGCGGGGAAGCTTCGACTTCATCTTCGGGCTGATGCCGGCTGGGATACTCTAGCCCGCCTCTGCAATGCGCGATTTGATTTGACCTTCAGGCAATCAGTGTATCGCGCGTGAACGGATGGGCAACGAATCCTGGAGACTGTCCCAAAGAGAGAGCTGGGAGAGGGAGTACAAGAAAAGTCCCAGGTTGTGGAAGGGCGCGGCGGATCTCGATTCGTGCCCCGAGGGAGGGGGGACGGTGCTCGAGCTGGGATGCGGGGACGGGAAGACCCTCTTGGGACTCGCGGAATCGGGTCGCCGTGTCACGGGACTCGACCACTCCCTGACCGCGCTGAAGAAGTGCTCCGCGAGATCGAAGTCCTCGGACCTCATAGAACTCATTGTCGGCGATGTCACCAATCTGCCCCTTGCCGATCGATCTTTCGAGGTGATCCTGGCCTTCCACATCATCGACCACCTTGTGGAGGCAGAGAGGATCGAGGCAGTCGCAGAAATGGAACGGGTGCTCGCAAGGGGTGGCAGAGCAGTCGTCAGGGTCTTCTCGACCCGGGACATGAGGGCGGGGGAAGGGAGGGAGGTCGAAGGCGGGACCCTTCTCAAGGGATCGGGGATCATCTGCCACTACTTCACGGAATCGGAGCTTGCCGACCTCTTCAGCCGAATGAAGGCGAAGAGGATAGTGGAGAGGACGGTGGAAAAGCGGTTCCGCGGGAGGACTCATCGAAGGGTCGAGTTGGAAGCGGTCTTCGTTCGATCCGATAGGGGCGAGCGGCCCTGATTCGCTCGCTCCCCAGTCCCTTTCTCCAACAGGCTTGTCGGTCTCATCCCTCGAATGCCTTCAGGAACAGCTCCCTATATTCCTCGACCGACAGATTTCTTGGATTCGTGAGGGTACATGACGACTGTGCGGCCCTCTCCACCAGCCCGTCAATCTGACCGAGGAATTCGTCCTCGCTCACCCCCAACTCCTTGATCGACAAGACCTGTCCGATCGTCCCCATCAGACCCCTTACAGCCTTCGCCAGCTCCCTCCCGGCATCGCCCGGCTGTTCAAAAGGAATCCCGATCGCCCTTGCTATGTCCCCGAACCGATCCGACGCAGTCCCGGCGTTGAACTCGATCGCGTGGGGAAGGAAGATGCCGACGATGTTTCCGTGCGGCAGTTTGAAGACCGCTCCGAGGGAGTGTGCCATCGCGTGAGCCGCGCCAACATGGGAATTGCCGATCGCCATGCCGGCCATGGTTGCAGCGTTCTGGACCTTCTCCCTCGCCTCCAGCGAACCGGTGGCGCATGACTCGGGGAGGTAAGTGAAAATCATCTGGATCGCCTTGACTGCCACCGCATCGGAGAAGTCATTGTGCCACTGGCTTACGTACGCTTCGACGGCGTGTGCGAGGGCATCCATTCCGGTGTCCGCCGCCAGCTGAGGGGGCATCATGCCGGGTAACTCTGGATCAGATATGACGATGTCCGGCACCAGCTCCTTCGAGGCGATCTCCATCTTGACCCTTCCCTCCAGGTCGGTCACAAGCGTTCCCCAGTTCGCCTCGGACCCAGATCCGCTCGTCGTGGGGATGCAGACAAGTCGGGCCTTCGCCCTCAACCCCATCTTCTCAAGCGGGTTTATCGCCTCCACCGGTATGTCCGGTCTCTCGTAGGCCGCCCATATCGCCTTTGCGGCATCCATACTGCTGCCCCCGCCGAGACCGACGATGATATCGGGCTGAAATCTTGTTGCCGCCTCCGCCGCCCTCGTGATTGTATCAAGAGAGGGCTCCGGCTCCACCTCGTCGAACACCTCGGTCCGGAATCCGGCTTCGCTCAGGAGGCAAGTCACTCTGTCTACTACTCCCAACCTCTTGACGGACCTCCCAGCGACGATGAACGCTCTCTTTCCATCGAGTTCCTTGAGAAACTCCAGGCTTCCCTCTCCGAACACTATCGTTCTTGGGCTCGTGAACTCCCACATGGACACTCCTCCGACGCGATCAGGAAGGTGTTCATAGGAAAGCTGTCGGGACCTTGCGGCAGTTCTTCGCCAGCTCGGAGGTCGCGTTCACGTTTCGCATGACCTTCATCATGCTCCCGGTGAGCTTGAGCTTCCTCCCCATAATGGCGCGCATCGGCTCCAGCTCCCCCATGATGAGGCTCCGCCAGCTCTGGTAAGGTCCCTCGACTATATACTCAGCCTTCCTGGCGTTCCTGTCCGGAAGGAGCGCCCACTCCCTGCACTTCCCGTGATGTAGGTCCATATAGCAGACCGCTTCCTTCTCGAGCTCCGGCCCGGTGTTGACGATGAACAAGAAGTCGCCCTCCCATTTCTTCGCCGATTCCTCGTAGTCGCGGTTCTTGTTCAGTTCCTCCACGAATCTGGCGAACCAGGCCTCGCTCGGAAACTTGAGGCTTCCCTCCTCTCCCCCTGTCATGTTGATCTGTCGTTGATATTCGTCAAGGACGTATTAAATGATGATTTGGATTCGGGGCATAGGCGGGGGAGTGAACAATTCGGCGGCTTGGCCGGTAGGATTCATATATGTGTTAATCCAACACGACACTGATGATAGTCATAGGGGCCTGCGGGAGGGCATGCGAGAAATGCCCCTTCTTCGGCCAGGAATGCGAGGGCTGCAGGGAGGAAATGAAGTACTCGTCGAGGTATCGATGCAAGGTGTACGACTGCGTCATCGCCAGAGGGTTGCAGTCGTGCCTCGAGTGCGGCGACTACGACGAATGCAGCATCGTCCGGGAGTACCAAGCCCTGTGCCCCCTGGTGGTCCTCAAGGTCACGCACAAGGCTTTCGACCGAGATGCGAAACAGGAGACCTCCGCTCACTGAATCTTCTTGAAAGGAGAGGATGAAGTCGTTCTTGTCCAATGTGCGAACGGAATGCCCCTGACTATTTCGGTTCTCGAGACGGCCTTTGCGGTGAGCAGGCTGGAATCGGAATCAAGGATTCCTTCGTGGGCCGCGGACGAGGAACTCATCTTCGTGGCGAAGGCAGACGGTGGGATCTCGATCGTTTGCCGACAGGATATCCTTCCAAGCGGAATCCGGTCTGAGAGGGGATGGAGATGCTTGAAGATTGAAGGCCCCTTCGGTTTTGACGAGGTAGGAATCCTCCTCTCCGCCCTCAAGCCGCTCGCGGAGGCGGAGGTACCGGTGCTCGCTTTCTCGACCTTCGATACCGACTATATAATCGTCAAGGAGCGGGATTTGAGGAAGGCCATCGGCGCGCTTGAAGGTCATGGTCATCGCGTTGTGTTCCAGGATTAGATATCCTGTCAGCAGAACACCGTGGTCAAGCTCACACAGGGAGGTTTCAAACGAGCCTCGTCATTCTCGCAGAAGTGCTGAGACACGCTCAGCAAATGAACACGAATAAGTGGACCGAGTGGGATTTCTGTCCGCTCTGATGACTGGCTAGAGGCCGAAAATGCCCTGATTCGGGCAACTTGTCACAGAGGGATAGAGAGATGAGAAACCACTTTCTTCTTTCTTTTTCTTTTTCTACTAACTTTACTAACTTTTCCTCATTCTTTTGTCATCTGGATAGGCGAGTTAGTTGGAGGTTAGTTTGCAGTTAGATAGTTAGAAAGGGATGGGAAATGACAGGAGAATCTGAGGAGATCGTTCAAAAGAAGAATCCGCGGGACCCTGCGGCGACCGGCCCCGACAACAACATCACTCCAAGGTCCGACGGATTGTGCGCTCATATCATGGATAGCGGGGAGCACTGCCGGGCAGCTCCCTTGAGGGGCAAACGATACTGCGCGATGCACGACCCCGACTATCAGGAGATCATGGACCTGGCCCGAAGCAGGGGCGGGAAAAGGCAAATCGCGACCCCGGTAGAGGGTTTCAAGGCCGGTCCGATCAAGGACACGGACCAATTACGCAAGACGCTTGAGAAAGGCATCAACGCCCTGATCGACGGGCGTTTGCATCCCCGACAGGCGACGGCATTGGCGTCATTGTGTAACTGTCTTTTGAAGACTCTTGAACTGTCGGACCTGACCGAACGGTTGGAGACGGTCGAGGACAAGCTTCGGGATCGAGGAGAAGGAGGGAGCTAAGTGCCATCGAGAGAACGGGTGCGATCGCTCCAACGGAAGACCGGGGCAGATCGTCGGAAGAGGTGCTTCGTCTTCTTCTTGAACGAAGAGCCGACGGAAGGAACCAAATGCCCGAAGACCGACCGGCCCCCGATATCCCTCGAGGAGTGTCAAGGGTGCGAGAGGGAGGGCATTTTCGACGTCACGATCATCCAATGGATCATGACCCGGGATGAGGAGCTCCCCGATGAGTCAAGCGATAAACCCGAGGTTGTGGCCGGCGATCCTGAAATATCGGGGCTAGTCCGGGAAGCCGGCGAAGAGAAGGAGAACAAGAAGGAGCGAAGCGAAGAGCCAGAGGGGAGATGGTCCGGTTACATGGAATACATCAGGAAGACCACTTAGTTGAAGGTCAATGACAAAGACTAGCACACAACGGATCAAGCGGCTCATCAAGGAATACGACTTCGCCGAGGAGCCCGGGCGAATGAAGACGGGATATAGCCTCGACGACGCCGAGTCCCTCCTCACTTCGGTCGAGAAGTATGACCTACCGTACAGGAACCAGAGCTGGGTATGGCTCGCCAGGATCAGTGGCATTCCGGAAACGACCGTCCGAAGAATCTTGAAGGATGACCGCAAGAAGTCCGTTTCTCTTCTGTCGATTGCCGCAGAGGCCAACGGTTACGAGTATTACACGAAGGCGAAGAAGTATTACTCGCACCTTCAAAAGAGGACCGTCATAATTTCCGTGTGTAAGGAGCCCGCGAAAAGGGATTGAGCGCCCCCTCAATCATTTCTTCTCAAGCATTTCGGAAAGTCGTGCGAACTCGGAGACCACCAGATCATGAGGCGGGTTCTTTGCAATGAGAAGAGGTCCCGACCTCACGATACAGACGAGGCGGATACTTGTCTCGTACCTTGCCCTGGGCTCGTCACTCATTTCGAGGGGGAATCGAATCTCCAAATTCTCAATGACATCATCAAATATGCCCAGTGCGTCTTGACTGGCCCAGCTCACCGCGATCTTGAAACAGTCTTCGAGTCCGATCTTCCTCCATTCGCCCAAGGAAGGGAAGCCGGCAATCTCCGATATTCGAATGAGTTCTCTGATCAAGGGCGAATCGGCGAGTTCCTTCAAGTCCACACATAAGTGGTAGTAAGGCAGTAGTGTGTCGAGATTGAACTGACTTTCTCTTCCCCCCTCATCAATGCATTCCATCAGTTGGTCAACGCGGTCGGAGTTCAAACCTCTCTTACCGATCTCCTCCACCAGCTCTCTGAATTGCTCATAGTATTCGTTCCAATCAGTTATCGCCAAAATCCCCGTCCCGAAGCGCATTATCCTCTTCCATGATGCTTAAGGATTTCGTTTATTAACGCCGTTAAGAAAATCCACCATATATTAGATTGAGGAAAAGGGAATTGTCCAATCCCCTTCCAAAGAGACTTTCACCCAAGGCGGACCTCCGTCTGCATCAGCTCACCGAGGCCGGCATGAGGAATCTTGATGAAATCTTGCTCGAGACAGCGAAGAACATCGATTCTTCCCATCTCCTCGAGGAAGCCCGGAAGCTGAACTCGATACTGGAGGAGATCCGCCGGACAGTGAGGCTACTCTAGATGGGCAGAATAGTGGGAATGACTATCGGAAAGCTTTGAGCGAGGAAGATGAGATGACGACCGAACGAGTACTGGATTATTTTCTGAAAA